>DATFVP010000182.1:0-6792 GCA_035260285.1 Methyloceanibacter sp. | reverse complement strand
TGCAAGTTTTCAAGCTGTCACAGTGGATATGGGAGGCTACCCGAAAGCGCGGAAGCACAAAAACAGGCTTGGCGCCCGCTCCAAGCGGCGGGTCCTCCGATGAACACATCACGCGGTGACACCTCACGAGGAAACGCAGCCGAGCCCAGAGCAGAACGTTATCAGATTTTCGATGGAAACCGGCATCCTACTCGTTGCCAAGCTGTCCGCACATAATTGCCAAATGTAATGGCTTTGCAAGCAAAAAGTGCTCGGCGCAATGAAATCTGCATGCTTCTTTTTCCCTCGGTGCACTGCATCAAGTTGCGAAGGCCGCTGTTTCCCGTGTCAAGCGAAAAACATGCATAATTTATGCACAATGCCTGAATGTATTAACGGGCGTGGATTGAAATGCAATGCGGCGCAGCCGCCTGCGTGATTGTCGCGCGACTTGAATTTCCCAAAGCCTAACTTGCACCCGAAGGCCAAACTACCGGTCGCGCGGAGCCTTGGTCACGACCGCGGGAAGATGCTGGATGGCGATCTCCAAGCTTCGCCTTGAGCTGGGTGCAGGTATTGGCCACGGTCTTATAGGTGACTGGAGATGCTCGGCGATGACGCCGTAGGGTTTACCCTCGGCCATCTGAAGCTCGCGCACCGTCATGCGCTTCAAGGGGTTGGACGTCCCCCTCGCCTCCATGAAGGCGGGATAAGCGCTTACGTCGCCCGCTTGCCGAAGGCGAGGATGCCCGCTACCGGCACGACGAAGCCGATCGTGACCGCGATAATGACGAGCGCGGCGAGGTCGGCGTAAGAGCCGCGATCGACTGCAAACAGGAGATTGAGGTACTTGGTCTGAAGCTGGCCCGCCACGAGCGCGATATTCATCAGCGACGCCATCAGCGCAAACCAGGTGGCGCGCTTTCCGGCCGGGGCGTTGATGGCGACGATAGTGAGCGCCGGAATCATGCTGAGCTCGGCAAAAGGCGCCGACGCGGTCGTATCGACGAAGGCGATGGTGCGGGCGCCAAAGCCGAACGTCGCCTCCGTCCATCGGTCGACCCGGAGCGCAAGCCCAATGCTCGGCAAGGACAGCACCGTGCCGATGATCGTCAGCCACAGCAGGACCTTCGCGATCGGCTTCCTGGTGATGACATCGGAGAACAGCCAGGCGCCGGCGAGGCTGAGGGCCGCGCCGATTTGCGCGAGCGTGCCATAGAACGCCTCGTCGAAGCCGAGCACGTCGATGGTGAACCAGCGATAGCCCTCCCCCACCCCAGGACTTGCGCGATAGAGAAAGATCACGATCGCGGCATAGAAGATGCGTCGGCGATGAACTTCATCGAGATCCCCGGCGATGCGGGCGAGCATCAGCGCGATGACGGCAAGTGAGATAGCGAAGACGAGCTCCTGGCCAAAGGGCAGGCCACCGAGGCCAATGGCGACGACCGTGAAACCGAACACGAGGCCGCCGCCGAGGATGCGCCAATCGATCGGCCTCGGCGCGGCGCGGTCGAGACGGACCAAGAGGGCGCCGGTAAGCGAGATGGCAGGCACGGCGAGCCCGAGCAGAAAGACCGTCTCGTAACTCAAGACCTGGGCGAGCCAGCCCGAGAGGCCCGCAACCGACAGGATGCCCGACCACAGCGCGAGCCGCCCCAGCACCTGGACCAGGCCCAACTCGCGATCGACTTCCGCTTTCGGTCTCGGCGTTCCATCCGGCCGCACCCGCTCCACCACTTCCGTGGTCATTGCGTCGGCGATGACGTCCTGGAGGACGACGCCGATCACGATCATGAGCTGTGCCGTCACATAAAGCGCGTTCTTGTCGGCGAAGGCGATCCAGTCCCCGGCGGCGCCGGCGAGAGTGACCATTCCCGCGGCGACGAGGCTCGCGCCGATGAACACATAGGCGCGGCGCTGGGAGCCGAGAATCGGAACGGAGTCGGCGAGCTGCCCGAACACCATCTTTACGGTCCAGGGCAAGGTCAGCCACACGGCGATCGCGGCCAACTCAGCCGGGGTGAAGGTCAGGGCCTCCTTCACCCAAAAGGTCTGGGCAATGCCGACGAGTCCCAGCGCGCCATAGGCGTAATAGATCATGAGCAGCGGTAGATAGCGCAGCCGCATGGCGCGGATGGGCGTCACCAGCGCCGCCTTCACTCTGTCGAGCAGCGCCCGCTGCTCTCCGGTTTCAGCCTGCGATGCAGCCGTCATGGACTTCGGTGACGTTTGACGCCTTCGCCCGGTGCCCTCAGGCCATCAAATCTTGACGCTACGATGATGACGGGGCCGGCAGCGTTCAGCCGCTGGGGTGGCCGCATCTCACGAGGTGCCGTCCTGACCGGCAACGGCAGGCTCCGTGCATTCGCGCTCAGGGCTCGCCGTCTTCGCACTCTCTCGCCGCAGGGACCAGCCCTTCACTACGGCGTAGATCGCTGGAATGACGATCAGATTGAGCAAGGTCGCGGAGACCATGCCCCCGATCATCGGAACGGCGATGCGCTGCATCACCTCTGAACCTGTGCCATGACTCCACATGATCGGTAAAAGGCCTGCCATAATAGCGGCAACAGTCATCATTATCGGCCTTAGCCGCTCGCCCGCGCCCGACATGATCGCGGTGTAGAGATCATCACGGGTAAAGGGTTTACCTTCAGCCTGGCGTTGGACTCTAAGCTCGGAAAAGGCCTGATCGAGGTAGATGAGCATCACAACGCCGATTTCGGCCGCCACGCCGGTTAGCGCAATGAAGCCCACAACAACGGCCACCGATAGGTTGAAGCCAAGCCACCACATCAGCCAAAAGCCGCCGACCAGTGCGAAAGGCACTGAGAGCATGACGATGAGCGTCTCCGTGATCCGCTGGAAGTTCAGGTACAGCAGGAGGAAAATGATCAGGATGGTTAGGGGCACCACAATCTTAAGCCGCGCTTTGGCGCGCTCGAGATATTCGAATTGACCACTCCAGATGGCGTAATAGCCAGGCGGAAAGTTCACCTGGCTAGCGACAGCTTTCTGGGCGTCAGCCACATAGCTGCCAATGTCCCGGTCGCGCACGTCCACGTAAACGTAGGTGACAAGCTGCGCATTCTCTGTGCGAATGCCTGACGGTCCCTTATCGAGGCTAACTTTGGCGACTTCTCGGAGCGGGACCGTGCCCCCATCGGGTGTCGGGATCAGGGTCTGATCGGCAATCTCTTCGGGGTTGCTGCGGTAATCGCGAGGATAGCGGATGGCAACGGTGTACCTCTCCCTGCCCTCGACAGTGGTGGTCACCGGCTGCGCACCGATGGCCGTAGCAATCATGCTCTGGACGTCGCCAATCATAAGACCGTAGCGAGCAAGTTGCGCCCGATCGGGATCGACGTTCAGGTAATAACCGCCGGTCGTGGGCTCAGCATAGGCGCTAGCAGTACCGGGCACAGCCTTGACCGCAGCCACGATCTGACGTGCGAGCTTGTCAATCTCACCGAGGTCCTTGCCATATACTTTGAGGCCCACGGGCGTGCGAATGCCGGTCGAGAGCATGTCGATACGCGCCTTGATCGGCATGGTCCAGGCGTTGGAAACACCGGGAAATTGCAGCGACCGGTCCATCTCGGCGATGAGACTGTCCACGGTCATGCCTGGGCGCCATTCGCCTTCGGGCTTTAGGTTAATCACCGTCTCGAACATCTCGGTGGGCGCGGGATCGGTTGCGGTCACGGCACGCCCGGCCTTGCCCCAAACCGAATCCACTTCAGGAAAGGACTTGATGATCTTGTCCTGAGTTTGCAGGAGTTCGGCTGCCTTGGTGACGGAGATACCGGGCAGCGTGACCGGCATGTAGAACAGCGTGCCCTCGTTGAGAGTCGGCATAAACTCGGTCCCGAGTTTGGAGGCCGGCCACAGGCTCACGGCCAGCACCACGAGTGCAGTGAGGATTATGACTCCCTTGAACCTTAAGGCGAGCCGAATTGCCGGGCGGTATATCCAGCGCAAGAACCGGTTCAGCGGGTTTTTATGCTCGGGCATGATGCGGCCGCGAATGAAGAGCGTCATGAGCGCCGGCACGAGCAAGATTGACAGCAGAGCCGCAGCCGCCATGGCATAGGTTTTGGTATAGGCAAGCGGCTTGAACAGCCGTCCTTCCTGTGCCTCCAACGCGAAGATGGGCAGGAACGACACGGTGATGATGAGCAAACTGAAGAAGAGCGCGGGGCCGACCTGGATTGCCGCCTCGATGAGCACCTCGGTCCGCGGCCTGTCGGGCGCACGCTCGAGCTGCTTGTGAGCGTTCTCGATCATCACAATGGCGGCATCCACCATCGCACCAATGGCGATAGCAATGCCGCCGAGGCTCATGATGTTCGAACTCAGCCCCAACAGCCACATCATGATATAGGCGATCAGGATGCCGATCGGCAGCGTGATAATCGCCACGAAAGCGCTGCGGGCATGAAGGAGGAAAATGATGCAGACCAGTGCCACGATGGCACTCTCTTCGATGAGAGTCTGCTCCAACGTATCGATGGCCCGATAAATGAGATCGGAGCGGTCGTACACTCCTTCGACGCTTACGCCTTTGGGCAGGCTCGGCGCGATTTCCGCGAGCCGTTCCTTCACGTTTTCGATGACCGAAAGCGCATTCTGGCCAAAGCGCTGTAGCGCAATGCCCGACACCACCTCCCCTTCACCGTTCATCTCAGTGATGCCGCGTCGCTCGTCAGGCACGAGCTCGATGCGGGCGACGTCTTTGAGCAGGACCGGCACACCCTGCTCGTTCTTCACCACGATCTGCTCGAGGTCGGAGAGGCCTTTGATGTAGCCGCGCCCGCGGATGGCATACTCGGTTTCCGAAACTTCGACCGTGCGGCCACCGACGTCCATATTGCTGTCGCGGATGGCGTCGCGGATCTTAGAGAGCGGGATGCCTAGCGCCTGAAGTCTTCGGGGGTCGATGACCACACTGTATTGCTTGACGAAGCCGCCGACGCTTGCGATCTCAGACACACCTTGAGCCTTGGCGAGCCCAAAGCGGATGAACCAATCCTGGACGGTGCGCAGCTCGGCAAGACTCATCTGCGAGCCACGCACGACATATTGGTAGACCCAGCCGACGCCCGTGGCATCGGGGCCGAGGCTCGGGGTAACGCCTGCTGGCAACCGCTGCGCAGCAGCACTCAGATATTCGAGCACGCGTGAGCGCGCCCAGTAAATGTCGGTCCCTTCCTCAAAGATGACATAGACGAAGGAGACGCCGAACATGGAAAGGCCCCGCACCGCGTGCGATTTCGGCACCGTCAGCATCGCCGTAGTGAGAGGATAAGTGACCTGGTCCTCCACGACCTGTGGCGCTTGTCCCGGATACTCGGCATAAACAATCACCTGTACATCCGAGAGATCTGGGATCGCGTCGAGCGGTACCCGCATCACCGCATAGATTCCGGTCAGCGTCACGAAGACGGTTGCGAATCCCACGAGGAAGAGATTGCGCGCTGACCAACGAATAACGCCCGCTATCATGGCTGCGTCTCCTGCTGGCTGAAAGTCTGTAGTGCGGCCTTGAGATTGCTCTCGGCGTCAATGAGGAAGTTCGCCGACGTGACGATCTCTTCACCGGGCTTGAGGCCGTCGGTCACCTCCACATAGCCGTCGCCTCGCTGCCCGAGCTTCACGGCGCGTGGCTCGAAGCGCCCCTCGCCCTTCGCTACCAGCAGCACCTGCTTGGTACCGCTATCGATAATGGCGCTGGCCGGGACGGCCGTGACCGCGGCCTCGCCATTCCCGTCGAAGACGACGTCGGCGTACATTCCAGGCTTTAGCTGACCGTCTGGATTTGGCAGTTCGATGCGAACCGAGACCGTGCGCGTCTCGGGCTTCATCATTTCCGGATAGATGAATGTCACCACGCCTTCATGCGGCTCCGTCGGGAAAGCCCTCAGCGTCACGGTAGCCGGCATCCCGACCTTGATCGCTCCAATATCGGCTTCGGCGACTTCGGAGACGACCCAGACGCGAGAGTGGTCAGCGATGCGAAAGAGTTCATCTCCAGCCACCACGCGCTGGCCTTCGATGACCCCTTTCATAATTACGTCGCCTGTAGCGGGCGATGCCCAGTCGATGGTCCTGGGATTCGTCAGCGTCTTGTGGATCTCCTCGATGCGGCTGTCTGGGACATCGAGATTACGCAAGCGTTGCACGGCGCCGGCGATATTCCGGCTTGACTCGGCTTTCGAGCCTTCGGCGCGTAGGGCCACGAGGAGGTCGGCCTGAGCCAATTGGATTTGCGGACTGTAGAAGCGAAACAGTGGCTCGCCCTTCTCGACATGCTGGCCGGTCTTGTTGACCATCAAATCCTCAATGAAGCCATCCGAGCGGACCGTGACGATCCAGAGGAGCGACTCGTCGTGTTGTACGGTGCCGACGCCACGCACGGCGCGGGAGATGGCACGCGTTTTGACTTTCTCCGTCTTCACGCCGATACGTTGGATTTTGTCGAGGCTGACTTTGACGGTGCCCGGTTCATCCTGCTCATCGGCATAGACGGGGATGTAGTCCATGCCCATGGGATCCTTCTTCGGCACCGGGGAGGTATCGGGAAGCCCCATCGGATTTCGGTAATAGAGAATCTTGCGTCCGGCCGCTTCAGACGCGGACTGTCCGGCGGATGCCTCTGTCGCCACCGTCTCCGCACGATGCGCGTACCAATAACTTCCCGCAGCGCCGGTGGCGATGCCGGCAAGCAAAACGATCAGACTGTTCAGACGCCTCATGGCGCGTCTCCCCGAATCCTTGTTGACCGACCCCCGACGCCAAGCGGCAGGGGAT
>DATFVP010000181.1:0-2947 GCA_035260285.1 Methyloceanibacter sp. | reverse complement strand
TGTCGATCACGATCTCGGCGCCAGCCGACTTGGCCCGGGCGTTATGCGCATCGACGTCATCGACCACCACATAGATGCCTTGCGTGACGGGCCGACCTTTCTCTGGTGTTGCAACCAAACGTCCATACTCCGTCTCGACATCGCCAAGCATGTTCATGCCGTTGCCAAGCGTGAGCTTTGCATGAGCGATTTTTCCTCTCTCTCGGCACCACCATCTTCCGCGCAAAACCGAAGGCTGCGCACGCCAATCGATGTCTGCCGCTGCGTTCCGGTAGCGCGGCGTCGGAATGATTCGCCCTCCGAAGCCTATCTCCTGCTCGACCATGATCTCGTCCCCTAACTGAAATTTCTACCGCATCTGGGGCCCTTCACAGAGCTGACACGTCCCTATAGTATGCCCGCGCGTGACCCGAGTGCGACGGGCAAGCCTGAAGGATTCGCCGCCTTGAACGTCGCCACCGCCTCCGCCTCGCCGGGCTCGTTCCCCGCGCTCGTGCTCAACGCCGACTACCGGCCCTTGAGCTACTACCCTCTCTCCCTCTGGGGCTGGCAAGACACGGTGAAGGCGGTGTTCCTCGATCGCGTCAACATCGTCTCCGAATATGACCGATGCGTCCGCTCCCCCTCCTTCGAGATGAAGTTGCCGAGCGTGGTGTCGCTCAAGACCTATATCAGGCCGGCGCGTTATCCCGCCTTCACCCGATTCAATGTGTTCCTGCGCGACCGGTTCATCTGCCAATATTGCGGCGACGACGAGGATCTCACCTTCGATCATCTGGTGCCGCGCTCGCGCGGCGGCATGACCCGCTGGGACAACGTAGTCGCCGCCTGCGCACCCTGCAATCTTCGCAAGGGTGGCAAGCTGCCGAATGAAGCAAAAATGTTTCCCTCGCAGAAGCCCTACCGGCCGACGGTGTTCGAGCTGCACCGCAACGGCCGGCTGTTCCCGCCGAACTACCTGCATGAGAGCTGGCTCGATTATCTCTACTGGGATACCGAGCTCGAGCCGTAAGCTTTCTTTCCTTACCCGTCATGCCCGGACTTGATCCGGGCATCCATGCCGCTGCCTCTCAACGCGATGGAACGCCATTCGAATGGATTGCCGGGTCAAACCCGGCATGACGAAACACTTAGGGGTGCTAGCGCCGCAGCATGGCACCGTAAGCCGCGATGCCGGCGATCAGCACCGAGATCACCGCGTTCCAGCCGGCGAAGGAGAGGCCGAGCATACGCCAATGCGCCTCGCTGCAGCTCACCACTTGTGGATGCTCGATGGCGCCGGCAACGCCGCCTTGGCCCCATTCCACCGCCGTGCCGCCTGAGCACGATGTCGGGCCAGCCCACCATTTCCATTCGACGCCCGCGTGATAGACGCCGACGCCGGTATTGACGAGGAAGGCGAGGCCGACCAGCAAGAGCAGGACGCGGGCGAGGCTGAACGACTCGGCACGTGCGGCGAAGAACGCAATGACCAACGCCGGCACCCCGAAATAATAGGCGTAGCGCTCCTGCAGGCAGAGCGGGCAAGGCGCATAGCCGAAGCGCTCGAAGATGTGCGCAAGCACGATGGTCGCAAACGCGATCGAGAAGGCGATGGCGCAGACCAGCATCAACTGGCCGGCGAGCTTGTCGGAAGATGCGGCCTTAGAAGGCATACTTGGCAATGAGGAAGCCGCCGACGATCGCTGCGAGGAAGCCGGTAGTGACGAGGGTCAGGCGCTCCTCGATGAACCCGCGGATCGGCTCGCCATAGATGCGCAACAACTCAGCCTCGAGGAAGAAGCGCGCGCCGCGGGTGATGAACGACAGCACGACGAACATGAAAAAGTCGTAGCCGGCAAATCCCGAGGCGATCGTCACGATCTTGAACGGAATCGGGGTCAGGCCTTTGATCAGAATGACCCAGGCGCCCCATTTGGCATAGGCCTCGCGGAAGGCCTCGATGCCCTGGCCATAGCCATAGAGCGAGATCAGCCAGTGGCCGAGCGTGTCGTAGAGCAGCGCGCCGATGGCGTAGCCGACCATGCCGCCGAGCACCGAAGCGACGGTGCAGACGAGTGCATAGAGCCTCGCCTTCTGAGGATTGGCGAGCGCCATGGGGATGAGGACGACGTCTGGCGGAATGGGGAAGAACGAGCTTTCGGCAAAGGACACTGCGGCGAGCGCCGGCAGAGCGTGCCGTCCCTTGGAAAGCTCGACCACCTTGTCGTAGAGGCCCCGTAGCATCCTGTCTGCTTAGCCGGGGAAGCCGTACTTGTCCATTGGCGCCGGCGAGGCGCGGTTGACCAGGGCTTTTGCTTACCCCATGTATCGCCCCAAGCCCCAGTGGCGGAATGGGTAGACGCGGCAGACTCAAAATCTGTTGCTCGCAAGAGCGTGCTGGTTCGAGTCCGGCCTGGGGCACCAATGAAATCAACATGTTCGTTATAGGTCTTCGTCTCACGGTTAGGCCGGTTGAAGAGTGGAATCACGTTGGAAGCACGATGAAGATGCTAAGCCTGCCTGTGCTCGCCGTGTCGCAATGACATGCCTTGCTGCAGCTCAGACACCAGCACCGGCTCCAGACCGTCGCTTCTGCTGGGCTGAATACGGCAGGATTTTAAGCAGTCTAGGCCGGCCCTGGATACTCGTCGGGTAATGGCGTCAGGCCCGCGCGGCGGCCGCGCGTGGAACGCTCTCAAACTAGGCCGTGTACTCATAAATCGAGTTTGGTAAGCGGCGGTTGGTCCCATGTCCGCTTTGGCCCCAGAAGCGGACATTGGTCAGCGCATTGAGCATGTCTGCTTCGTGCCAATAGCGGACATTGTGCGGGGGCTAAGCGAAGACAGATCCTACGGAAAGCTCAGCACTTGATCATTAAGTGGAAGCTGGTTTGTGTGAGGACCAGCAAGAGCACTCTCATCTACGTCAACCTGCCCGCCGGTGAACAGCGGCTTCTCGTCTTTAA
>DATFVP010000180.1:0-2608 GCA_035260285.1 Methyloceanibacter sp. | reverse complement strand
ATTGCCCTCGCCAATCTGGGGGGCATCCCGAGCTGGGCGCAGAACGGAGTGAGATTCTCGCGCCTCGGCCTGAAGACAGGCGTCATTCTACTGGGCACGCTCTACTTCCTGCAGGAAATCCTGCACCTGGGCGCCGCTTCCTTCACGCTGATCGGCATCTTCGTGCTGGGATCGGTCGGCATGGTGCTGTGGATCGGCCGGCAGATGAACGTCCCCAATTCCATGGGCGGTGTCCTGTCGGCAGGGGTCGGGGTGTGCGGCGTGTCGGCTGCAGTGGCGACGGCGCCGGTGGTGCAGGCGAAGTCCGCAGAGATAGCCTATACGATCGGCACCATCCTCCTTTGGGGGGTGGGCTGCATGTTCTTGTTTCCGACCATCGGAAAGCTGCTGCACATGAGCCCGGAGGCTTTTGGCGCCTGGGCAGGTACCGGCATTCTCAATTCTGCACAAGTTGCCGGGGCCGCTCTGGCTTTTCAGCCTGACGGGATCGAGACGCTGAAGGTTGCGGAGATCTTCAACATCACCCGCATCCTGTTCCTGCCCCTGATCGTGGTGTGGCTGGCGGTATGGTACGTACGCCGGGAGGCGGCCACAAACGGTGCGCTGCAAGCCCACAGCGTAGGGGCAATGGCTGTCGAGCCAGTGCGCGTGGACGTCGGGCGCGTCATCATCGACAAGTTCCCGTTGTTCGTCCTCGGCTTCCTCCTCATGTTCATGGTCAACCTGACGGGAGTGTTCCTACCCAAGGGCGTGAGCGCTGACGACCTTTGGAAGGGACAATACTTCGACAATTCCCTCAAGAGCGACCAGCTGCTCAAGGACAAGGACATCGATTTGCTGAAAGGGGTGTCCGGCAAGGTGACGAGGGCAGACCAGAAGGCAGCCCTCGACAGACTCATCGCCAACAAGAAGGTGATGAGTGTTGCCGACTACCTCTCTTTAGAGGGCTTGACCGCATCCGGCGTTCTCTCGAAGGAGGCCAATGGCGTCATCAACAGCGCCCGGCGCGTGGTCATGCACACGCCGACTATCATCGGCTGGTTCCGCGACTGGATCGTTTGGCTGTTCGCCTTTGGCCTCACGGGCCTAGGCATGCAAATCACCATGGCGGCGCTTAAACAGGCTGGCGGGCAGCCGCTGGTGATCGGCGGCATTGTCGGCACCGTCAAAGCGGTCGGCTCGCTAATCGTGATCATGGTATTCGGCGGCCTGCTTGGTCTGAGCGCCTTGTGAGGGAGGAAAATATGAACCGTCACGATAGCCAGAACATCGACGTCCATACGACCGAGACAGGCTTCCAGTATCATCGTGGCTCGGCGCTCTCCGTGTTCAAGAGCGACCGGCACGAGGATATTGTGGCACTGGTCTGTGCCGCCCTGATTGCGTTCGGCGTGTATGCTCACGTCAACTACGGCTGGGGCTTCGCCCAGCTCCGCACCCTCGTCGGACTATGACCGTGAAAGTCGGGCATCGGTCCGCGGCGCTGCCACGGGCCGGATGCGAGCGCCACACACCTTTGCTGGCGCGCAGCGTGCTGCTGGCCAGCCATGACACCGTGGGAAGCCGGGCAGCGGAGCTCGCGGCCTTGGACGCGGTAGCCGAGGGCGGCCGGCTGCATCATCTCGTAATTGTGCCGGAGTTCTGGCAGACCATTACCGGCGATGGCTGGCGCATCAACGCGAGCACAGAGCACGCATTTTGCGATTATGTGGAAGCGACGATCGAAAAGGAGATTTTGACACATCTCAGCCGCGTCAGCCGCGAGGCCCGATTGCGCGGGATTGAGTACAGCGCCGGCTCTAAGCACGGTCGGCTTGAAACCTGTCTGATCGAAACCAGCAGGGAATCTGACTTTGATCTCGTCGTGATCGGCGCTCCGCGCCCCAGAGGCCACGCCGGCCTGCGATCGCGGATGGACCTTGAAACGCTGGTTCGCGGTCTGGGCGTTCCACTGGTAGTCATTCCGTATCCGACCGGCGGCTCCTCGGAGGCGTGATGGCGATTGCCAATTCGCCGTCCGGGGAGCACGAGGATGCGGCATGGCTGCGTATCGCAACATCTCTGCCTGCCGACGATCTGCGCGCTTTTATTGACGACGTCGAGCGGCTCTATCGCATCAATCCGCTGCTGGATATTTCCAAGTTCGAACCTTTCGGGCAGTCGCGCTATCATCTCGTGGCCCACAACCATTCGAACGGCAGCAATATCGATGTCCTCCTTGCCGTCACGGCCACGGACAGGGGGCTCGACGTCGCTTACAGCCGCGGACTGAAGGTCGCCACAAACTTCCGCGTGGAAGCGGCACCTGGGGGATCGCACCTGTTCGTCACCGATGTTTATGGTGGGTGTGCGGGCGAAAAGCGCCGGTTGCGAAGCGAAGTCGATCTGAGCCTGAACGCTTGGGGCCGGGAACTGCATGACTATCTGAAGCGGTGGGCGCGCTGGCATCGCGTCGCGCCCTGGCGCTGGTATATGCACCGCGTTTGGCAACCCATGAAGCCGTCGGGGCGGCGCATCGTCTGGATTATCTGGATGGTCTCTGTTTTCGAGATGATTGCGGCAAGCGTGCTGTTGGCGGTCTGGTTAGTGGTACGGCGGGTCTCGGCGT
>DATFVP010000179.1:0-4157 GCA_035260285.1 Methyloceanibacter sp. | reverse complement strand
GGCGGCGGCTACTAGACCTCGCCCATCGAGCATCCCGTCATTGCCAGGCTTGTGCCGGCAATCCATTTCGATTGCGCTGCAACTTGCTGCCGCGTAGCGGCATGGATGCCCGGATCAAGCCCGGGCATGACGCGCTGGGATCGCCGCAAGTGCCGGGCTCTGCACGTGCTCGGGGCGGAAGCCCATGCCGATGAGCCGCGCCGGCAGGCGCCGGAGCCACGGGTACTGGTTGAGCAGCTTCACCGCGAAAGGGGCGCGCGGCTGGGTCTGCATGGCGAGAACGTTGCTGATGATGCGGTTCTGCACGAAGATCTGCACCGTCTGCATCATACGCGTCGGCCATTCCCGCCGCCTCTGCACCTTGGCGAGGAGCTCGACCGGGACAGGCCCTTTTCTGAGCCGCACCGCTAGAATATTGGCGGCGGCGACAGCGTCCTGAATGGCGAGATTGATGCCGACGCCGCCGACCGGCGACATGGCGTGCGCAGCATCGCCGATGCACAGCACGCCGGGTCTGTACCAGCGCTTTAGCCGGTCGACACGCACGGTGAGCAGCTTCACGTCGTCCCACGATTTGATCTCCTGTACCCGGTCGGCGAGATCGGGATTGAGCTTGACGATCTCCTCGCGGAAGGCAGGCAAGCCCCGGCGGCGCGACTCGGCAAACCCGCCTTTGGGGATGACGAAAGCGCATTGCCAATAATCGCCGCGGTCGAGCATCACGAACAGGTGCCCGGCCTGGATGCGCCCGAGGACAACGGTGCCGTCCTCGGGGCGCTTGGAGAGGCGCATCCACAGCGCATCCATGGGCGCGCCGAGATCCTCGACTTCGAGGCCGGCAAGGTCGCGCACCGCAGAGTGGCGGCCATCGGCACCGACCACGAGATCGGCCTTCACCTCGAGCGTCCCCTCAGACACCTTCGCCCGAACGCCAACCACGGTGTCGCCGTCTTGCACGCGATCGGTGACCTCGGCCTGCATGCGCAGGCTGAAGCTTGAAAAAGCCTTCGCCTCGTCGGCAAGAAAATCGAGAAAGTCCCATTGCGGCATGAAGGCGATGAAGTGGCAACGCGTCGGCAGATGCGAGAAGTCGGCAAGCACGACGCGGTCCTCGCCGATCTGGCCGGCAAGCTCGCGCAGCTCCTGATGCGGCCGTTTAAGGAACTCATCGAGCAGGCCGAGCTCGGACATGATCTCGAGCGTTGAGGGATGGATGGTGTCGCCGCGGAAATCGCGCAGGAAATCGGCGTGCTTCTCGAGCACCATCACCTCGACGCCGGCGCGGGCGAGCAGATAGCCCAACATCATGCCGGCGGGTCCGCCTCCGGCGATGCAACAGCGTGTGGTGACGGTCTCGGTTGGCATGCTTCCGACCATCGTCTGCGTCACCCGCTCGCTTCCGCCATCTCGCGGTGGTGCGACAGGTCACGGAAACGCGGCTTGCGGCCGTTCAACAGATTGTCGGGGTCCCAGGCATAGGTCAGCGTGCTGAACCGCGCCTGGAGGGCGTCATAGAGAAGCAAACGCCCGACCAAGCTCTCGCCGATGGAAAGAAGCTCCTTCAGCACCTCCACCGCCTGCAGCGTCCCCATCACGCCTGCGACGGCGCCAAGGATTCCGGCCTCAGAGCAGGGCGCGACGGTTCCTGGCGGCGGCGCGTCCGGAAACAGGCAGCGGTAGTTCGGCTTAGGATTTCCGGCGTCATCGCGCTCGAAAGCCCTGAACGTGGTGAGGTGGCCGTCGAAGGGCCCAACCGCCGCGAAAATCAGCGGCCGCTCGGCGAAATAGCAGGCGTCGTTCACCAGATATCGCGTGGCGAAATTATCGGAACCATCGGCAACAATGTCGTAGTTGGAGATGATTTCGATGGCGTTCTCCGGCTGGAGCCGGGTCGAATAGAGGCGGGTCTCGACCTGCGGGTTCAGGCGCTCGATCGTCCTCGCCGCGCTCCGCGTCTTGTAGACGCCGACGCTTCCCGTGTCGTGGACCACTTGGCGCTGGAGGTTGTCGAGGCTTACGCGGTCGCCGTCGATGATGCCGATGCGGCCGACGCCGGCCGCAGCAAGATAGAGAAGCAGCGGTGAGCCGAGGCCGCCGGCGCCGACCACCAGCACCTTCGCCTCTTTCAGGCGCTGCTGTCCTTCGCCGCCGATTTCCTTCAGCACCAACTGGCGCTTGTAACGCTCGATCTCGTCAGGGGTGAGCATGACTCTTATCTATGCCATCCGCTCCGGCGCTGCCACCTGCACCTTCGTCATGCCCACCAAGGCGGAGGCGAGAGGGTGTTTACCCCGTAGAGCCGAAGCCGCCCTCCCCTCGCGTCGTGCCGCCAAGCTCGGAGACAGGCTCGATGCGCACATGCTCGATGCGAGCGACCACCAGCTGGGCGATGCGCTCGCCGCGACGGACCATAAACGGCTCAGACCCGAGATTGACCAGCAGAACCTTCACCTCGCCGCGATAGTCGGCGTCGAGGGTGCCGGGGCTGTTCAGAATCGTCACGCCAGATTTCAGCGCGAGCCCCGAGCGGGGGCGAAGCTGAGCCTCGAAGCCCGAGGGCAGCTCAATCGCGAAGCCGGTGGGAATAAGCGCGCGGGCGCCTGGCGCGAACGCGACCGGCGCATCCGCTGGCACGGCCGCCACCACATCGAGGCCTGCGGCATGCTCCGAGTGATAGGTGGGAAGCGGCAGTCCTTCGCCGTGCGCCAGACGCAGAAGGCGGACGATGACCTCCGTCATTCAGCTGCCGAGCGCAAAGCCTGTAACGCCTCGCTAGCGCGGGCGAGCAGCCGCGCTGCCGTCTCGTCTTTGCTCATCGGCGGCCAATCTTCGACGCCTGCCGCCGTGATCAGTTGCACCTGCGTCTGGTCGCCGCCCATGGCACCGGTGCCAGGCCACACGTCGTTGGCGATGATCCAGTCCGCGCCCTTGGCGCGGCGCTTGGCGGTGGCATTGGCGATCAGGTTATCGGTTTCGGCGGCGAAGCCAATCACCAGGCACGGACGCTTTTGCCCAAGCCCGGCAATCGTGGCGAGGATGTCAGGGTTCTGGGCGAGCTTCAGCACCGCCTCGCCGACTCCGGCTTGCTTCTTGAGCTTGTGGGTCGCTTCGTCGGCTGCACGCCAATCGGCAACGGCGGCGGCGCAGACGGCGATGTCGGCGGGGAGCGCCTCGAGCGTGGCAGCCATCATCTCATGCGCCGTCTCGACCTTTACCACGCGCACGCCTTCCGGATCTGGAAGTGTGACAGGACCGCTCACCAGCGTCACCTCGGCACCGAGCGCGGCAGCGGCGCGGGCAAGCGCATGACCCTGCTTGCCGGACGAGCGGTTGGCGATGTAGCGCACGGGGTCGATCGGCTCTTGCGTCGGGCCTGAGGTGATGAGCACGCGGCGTCCAGCCAAGGGGCCAGCGGCCTTGGCGCCGAGCAGCGTCTCGATGGCGTCAATAATCTCGCCTGGCTCTGCCATGCGGCCAGGCCCATATTCGCCGCAGGCCATCTCACCTTCGTTGGGGCCGACAAAGGCGATGCCGTCCTCGCGCAAGCGCGCCATGTTTCGCTCGGTCGCCGCGTGCCGCCACATGCGCACATTCATGGCGGGGGCTGCGAGCACCTTCTTGTCGGTGGCGAGAAGCACGGCTGTGGCGAGGTCGTCTGCCAAGCCATGCGCCATCTTGGCGAGGAGGTCCGCCGTCGCCGGCGCTACCACGACGAGGTCGGCTTCGCGTGACAGGCGGATATGCCCTATCTCGGCCTCGTCCTTAAGATCGAAGAGATCGGTGAAGACTTTCTCCTCCGACAGCACGGAGAGCGACAGAGGCGTGACGAACTCGGCGCCGCCCTTGGTGAGGATTGCGCGCACCGCCGCGCCCCGCTCCTTCAGGCGGCGGACGAGGTCGAGGCTCTTATAGGCGGCGATGCCACCGCCGACGATGAGCAGGATGCGCTCGTTCTGCACTCGCTTAATCCACTGTCATGCCCGCGAAGGCGGGCATCCAGTACCTCTGGGGTTACTGCATTGCCGGGTCAAGCCCGGCCATGACGAAACTTAGTTACTGCGCCTCAATCAAAACAACAGGGCAATGGCGATAGCCGCAAGGGCAATGGCCCCGACCCAGATGCCGATGCGGCTCGACCGGTTGCGCCGGCTTTGCGC
>DATFVP010000178.1:0-17940 GCA_035260285.1 Methyloceanibacter sp. | reverse complement strand
TCTCCACTAACCCGCCTTGCTCGACCAGACGGCGGAAGTTCTGCTTGTGCAGCAGGGTGCCCGAGATCGCCTCCACGGTCTTTTGCAGATCAAGCAAGGTGAATTCAGGCGGCAACAGCTCGAACACCACCGGCCGGTATTTGAGCTTGCCGCGCAAGCGACCCATAGCGGTAGCCAGAATGCGGCGATGGTCGAAGGCCATCGGCCGGCCAAGCTCGGGAAGATCGTCCCATTGACGCGCGGCGATGCGGCCGTCGCGCGCGGCCTCGGTGACGAGGCCAGCCTCGTAGAGCAGCTCGTAGCGCTCGAGCACCTTCTCCTCGTCGAAACCTCCGCCGATGCCGAAGACAACCTTCAGCCGCTCGGAACGGCGCAGCGGTCTTGCCGGCTCATCGGGCGACGGCGATCGCTCGGCCCATTCTTTCAGCCGCGGCTCGATCTCGTTGCTGAAGATCTCGGGCTTGCCTTGGCGCCAGTCCTCCCAGGGGAAATAAGCGTACCAGGGCGACCAATGTGAGCCGTGCAGCTCTTCGCCGGCGCCGCGGGTCAAGGCGAGATAACCGACCGAGAGAATGTGGGACGCGGTGTCGCCGGGCTCGGCGTGGCGGCCGCGATCGCCGAAAGTGTAGAGCTGCTCGACATAGCCGAGGTCGAGCCCGGTCTGCTGCTTCACCCAGGCGCGCAAACCGATTTCGAGGGTGCGGTGGGCGCGCGGGGCGAACGGCCCGAAGGGAAGCGCGTCCCATTCGCTCGACGCCACTTCGCCGGGGCGCACCACGAGAATTTGCGGCTGCTGCTCACGCACGCTGACGATGGCGGCATTGAGCCCAAGCTCGATTTGGGTTCCGCCGACTGTCTGTTCTACGGCGCGAAGGGCCTGAGCCATGGCTTAAGCCGCGTTCCGGGCAGAGAGTCCGAACACTTGCCCTTCCTCGGCGATCTCGCCGCGGCCGATCTTCTCCACCGCGGCGATCATGCGCCCCTGACGAGTAAGCACCTCATCGCCAAGTGCCACCAGTTTGCGGTTGGGATAGGCGGTGGGAGAGGCTTCGCGCAACGCTCTCGCCAAGCCGAGCTCGTCGGCGTCCGGGTTGAGCGCGCAAAGCGAGATGAAGGCCGCGGCGGTCGAACGGCTGATGCCGGCCCAGCAATGGATCAGGAGTGGAGCCCTGCGGTCCCAATCGAGCGCGAACTGGACGAGATCGGCGACGTGCTCCTCGCAAGGCAAAACGAGACCCGTGATCGGCTCGCAAATGTCGTTCATGTCGAGCCTGAGATGCCGGTCAGGCGGGATCGAAGGCGGCGTCGGCACCAAGGTCTCGCCGTTGATCAGCGTGACAAGGTGACTCACCTGGGCATCTTCGATCGTGGTCTCGACCAGACTCAAGGGCGAGACAAGGATGGTGTCGGGCGACATGATTCGCGGCACGCTAGGCGTGTCTCTTGGCGAAATCAGGGAGGATGTTTGACCATCCTCGCTAAGGCTGCCCGGCATCGTCTTCATTGAGCAAGCTCGTTGAAACGCTTGAGAAATTTCGTCTCGCTGTCGGCCGCTGGCATCGGCGTCAACCGCGTTAACTCGGCCACCAGCCCGGGCTTCAGCCCGCGCGGCTGACCGAAATATTTCCGCCCCTCCTCGACCGAAAATCCGGCGAGTGTGGTTGCCTCATGATACGCCGCGATTTTGTCAGCACGTTTAATCAGCTTGGCGATTTCGGCGGGAAGCTCGGCCGGAAGCCCGAAGCGGACATGGATGGCGGCGAGCAGCCTTGCCTCGAAGGCCTTGTAGTCGAGAGCGAGCGCCGCCTTGAACGGGCTGATTAGGTCGCCGATCACGTATTCGGGGGCATCGTGCATCAAAGCTGCGAGCCGGTAGCGGCGCGAAAGGCCCGGCGACAGGGTGCCGGCGATGGTCTCGACGAGAAGGCAGTGCTCTGCCACCGAGAAGGCATGGGCGCCGGTGGTCTGGCCGTTCCAGCGGGCGACCCTGGCAAGCCCATGAGCAATGTCCTCTATCTCGATATCGAGGGGCGACGGGTTCAGGAGATCGAGCCGGCGGCCGCTCAGCATCCGCTGCCAGGCGCGCGCCCCGGTTTCGGGGGGAAGGCTCTTCATGCCCTCATGAATAGCTCTGTAGCCGACCGAGGAAAACATAGACGAAACCGATGCATAGTGGCATTCATTAGCCGCTTTTTCCCGCGTAAGGACCAATCAGCATTCCCATCTAGGAGACTCGCATGGCAAAGCTGCCCAGATTCTCGCTTGCGCACAATGAGAAGACCAAGAAGTGGGAACTCAAGAAAGAAGGTTCCAGTGAGGTCATGAAGACCTTCTCGACCAAGGCCGCGGCGCTCAAGGGCGGGGTGCTGGAGAAAGCCGTCGGAGGCAGGGGCTCGGTGAGGATCCGCAAGCGGGACGGCAAGATCCAAGAGGAGCGCACCTATCCGCGCAGCGCCGATCCGCGTGGCTCTAAAGGCTGAACCGCGCTCCAAGCTCGGCGCATTCGGCATGGCGGAAGCAGCCGGTCAGATGGTCGTTGACCATGCCGACGCCTTGCATGAAGGCCTGAACAGTCGTCGGCCCGGTGAAGCGGAAGCCGTGACTCTTTAGAGCTTTGGCGAGAGCGTTGCTCTCCGGCGTGACGGCAGGAATGTCGGCCATTTTCTTGTAGGCGTTCTGCTTCGTGGTGCCGTCGACGAAGCTCCACAGGAACTGGCTGAAGCCTGGACCCGACTCCAGCTCGAGGAAGGCTCGCGCATTTGAAATCGCGGCTTCGATCTTGCCGCGATGCCGCACGATGCCTTCGTCCTTGAGCAGGCTTGCGACCTTCCTTGGTCCATAGCGCGCCATCGCTTGCGCATCGAAATTGTCGAAGGCGGCGCGGAAAGCCTCGCGCTTGCGTAAGATCGTGATCCAGGACAGTCCGGCCTGGAATCCCTCCAGCACGAGCTTCTCGAAGAGCGCGCGCGGGTCCGATTTCGGCACGCCCCATTCCTCGTCGTGATAGGCAATGTAGAGCACGTCGCTCCCTGACCACGGGCAGCGCTTCCTTTCTTCGTTACTCATGAGGCTGCCGGAACTTTTGTTGCGAGACGCGCCCAGGCAGGAATGCGCAAGCCGACGGTCACCTCGCCGGCACGCAACGGCAGGCCGGCGGCCTTCGCCTCCTCGGCGCGGTCGAGACGCAAGAGCGCAAGCCCCGAGTTGCCGCTGACCGAGCCGAGCGTGCCGATCGATGCGCCGCCTGCGGTGATCTCGGTGCCTGGGGGCGGCAGAGGCCCCTCCCCCTCCACGCCGACGACCCGCTTCCGCGCCGTGCCGCGATGCTCCATGCGCGACACGACCTCCTGACCGACGAAGCAGCCTTTGTTGAAATCGACGCCGACGAGCTGATCGAACATCGCCTCATGGGGAAAGGCATCGCCAAAGGCGTAGTCGCGCCCGCCTTCGGGCACGCTAAGCGCGATGCGGTGCGCGTGATATTCGTCCTCGCTGGTGAGCGCGCAGCCCAGATTGTCGAGACTCGCGCCGGCGGGAAGCAGGATGCGATGTCCAAGCGCTGGCAGCCGAGGATCGGCAAAGGCGATGGCTCCCGCTGCAAGCAGGGGCTCCCCGCCCCAGGCCGCAGCCACGGTGAAGGCCGGATCCTCGGCGATCTCGACCCGGGCACGGAGTCTGTAGAAGCCGAGCCGCTGCACGAGCTCGGCGGCCTTGGCCTCGGCTGTTTCGAGCAGGAAGCCCTCAGCTGCCGGAACCAAGAAAAAATCGAACAGGATTTTCCCCTGCGGCGTCAGCAGGCCGGCATGGATGGCGCCGCCGGGCTTCGCCTTGTCGATATCGTTGGTGATCAGCCCCTGCAAAAAGCTGCTGGCGGCCGCTCCTGAGACCCGCACGACCGCCCGGTCGGAAATAAGCGCCGCGTTGCATTGGCTCATAGTCATGCTCTAGAGAATTATTCAGACGGACCTAAGGCCGCAAGCGCCAGCGAAAGCCTCATCTTGCCCGAAACCTTCGATCTCCTCATCAAGGGCGCGACCCTGGTCAATCATGCCGGCGAAGGTCTTGCCGATATCGGCGTGAAGGACGGCCGCATCGTGGCGATCGGCAGCTACGCAAGCCACAACGCCGGGAGGACCATCGACGCCACCGGCCTGCACATTCTGCCCGGTGTCATCGACACGCAGGTGCATTTCCGTGAGCCTGGGCTCGAGCACAAGGAAGATCTCCAATCGGGCAGCCGCTCGGCGGTGCTCGGCGGCGTCACCGCTGTGTTCGAGATGCCGAATACGAAGCCGGCAACGGTGACCGCAGGGGCGCTCGCCGAGAAGGTCGCGCGCGGGCGGGGTCGCATGTATTGCGACTTCGCCTTCTTCGTCGGCGCCACGCGGGAGAATGTCGAGGAGCTTCCACGCCTGGAGAAGCTTCCAGGCGCCGCCGGCATCAAGGTGTTCATGGGCTCTTCCACCGGAGACCTGCTCATCGACGACGAGGAGACGCTTGCCCGCATCCTTACTCTCATCGAGCGGCGCGCTGCCTTTCACGCCGAAGATGAGGCGCGCTTGCGCGAGCGGGCCTCGCTTCGCCGTGACTGTGACCCGGCAAGCCATAGCGAATGGCGTGACCCAGAGGCCGCGCTCGCCGCTACCGCCAAGCTGTTACGGCTCGCCACCGCTGCGGGCAAGCGCGTGCATGTTCTGCATGTGTCGACGGCGGCAGAGATGCAGCTGCTCGCGCTGCACAAGGATTTGGCGAGCGTCGAGGTGACGCCGCAGCATCTGACCCTTGCCGCGCCGGAAATCTATCGGAGGCTCGGCACGAGAGCGCAAATGAACCCGCCGCTTCGCGACGCCGCTCATCAGAACGTCCTGTGGTGGGGGCTCACCCAGGGCGTGGTCGACGTGCTCGGCTCGGACCACGCGCCGCATACGCTCGAAGAAAAGGCGCAGAATTATCCGGCGTCGCCCTCAGGCCTGCCGGGCGTGCAGACACTCGTGCCGGTGATGCTCGACCGTGTCAACAAGGGACGGCTCAGCCTCGCGCGCTTCGTAGATCTCACCAGCGCGGGGCCGCAGCGTCTGTTCGGCATTGCCGGCAAGGGCCGAATTGCCGCGGGCTGCGACGCCGATTTCACCATCGTCGATCTCAAAGCCGAGCGCGTGATCGAAGAGAACTGGATCGCCAGCAAATGTGGCTGGACTCCCTTCGCCGGGGAGAAAGTCAAAGGCTGGCCGGTCGGCACCATCGTGCGCGGGAACCTCGCCATGTGGGACGGCGAGCTTGGGGCAGCTTCCGGCGAGCCCGTCCGCTTCGGCGAAGCCTTGCCGCGCGATCCCCTCGCCTAGAACCTATCGCAGGAAATAGTGCCAGACGCCGTCGGCGCCGATGCCGGCGCGGTAATAGGTATATTTGCCGCTTTTCTTCATCTCGACGCCCAGCGGCGGCGGCACCACGCGGTAGAAATCGACCTCTTGCGCCGGCGTGAGCTTGGTCAGGTCTATCTCGGCGAAATAGGGCCAGATATACATCACGTCCTTGCCCTCGCCTTTGCGCATGAAGCCCGAGCTGAACACGTTCATCATGGCGGCGAGAATATCACGGCCCTGGCCGTCGGCGGAGTTCTTCTTCCAAAAGGCGATCGGGTCGCTCACCGCGGTCGCGCTCAGCATCGGCGGCAGCTCGTTCTGCTCGAGCACCGGCAGCATATCATCGATATTGCCGCTCTGTGCCGCAACCACGATGCTCTGCAGCGTGTCCCTGATCTCATCTGGCAGCCGGTTGAAGTCGTAGATCACTTCGGGAGTTCCTGGCGGAGGCGCCTGGGCGACAGGTGGCGCGGGCGGCGTCGCGCCACTGCCTTCGGATTTGGGTGCATCGCTTTCCGGCTTTGGCGCCGGGACTCCTTCAGTCTTTGCTGCCTCGCTCGCAGCAATCGCCCGCAGTCTATCGGCCTCGGCCGCCGGCGAGATGTCCTGGCCGCTTTGAACCGCGGCGCGAGAGGCGTCTTCTCCCCACTGGGCATAGACAATGAGAAGCGTGCCAGCTACCAATGCTGCGAAGGCCGCCATGACGATCTTTGTGCGACTCATCCCACCTCCCTCGGGCGCTTCGCCACTTTCGCACAGTGACGGGCGCCTATCCTACGCGCAGAGCGCCAAGCTCTCGCGACTATCCTTCCCCATCGACCAGCAGCGATAGGAACTTGCCGTCCGGCGCGCATATCGTCCTGTCCGGCATCCAACTGGTGCTAGCCGGAATTGGTGTTGGGCTGCTGGTAGCGGCGCCCATCGGACCGGTCAATGTCCTTTGCATCCAGCGGGCGGTAACCAACGGATTCTGGGGCGGGCTCGCCGCAGGCATTGGCGCCATGCTCGGCGACGGGCTGCTCGCGGCGATTGCCGCCTTCAGCGTGACGGCGATCTCTGACGTGATGATCGCCTATTCAGGGCCGATCCAGCTCGTTGGCGGCGTGCTGCTGATCATCTTCGGCATCGGTCTCCTGTTCGCGCCTCCGATGCTGCTGATCGCACCGGGTCAGAAATCCCACCTGTGGGACCATTGGGGCATCATTCCTCAGACCTTCTTTCTCACCATCTCCAATCCAGGCGCCATTCTCGGCATGCTCGCTCTGATTGGCGGCCTCGGTTCGCTGATCGGCGGTCTTGACACTTATCTCGAGGCGCTGTTGCTCGTCGTGTCGGTGATGGGCGGAAGCCTGTTGTGGTGGCTCGGGCTGTCGGAGCTGATCGCCACCATCAGGCACCGGCTGACCGAGAGCAGGCTCAAGCTCATCAACCGTATCGCCGGCACGCTGCTGATCGCCTTCGGCGTCGTGCTCCTGGTCAACGAGCTCATTCTCGGCTGGGCCTGAGCCGGCTATTGCGGGGTCCGCTTCAGCGTGAACTCACCGTGCTGGATGCGGCGCGAGAGCCCGCCGGTCATCTTGGCCACGGCGTCCTCGCCATAAGCCGCGACGAGATCGGCGAGTGCCGCAAACAGCGCGGCGTTGGCGAGCATCTCCGGCTCGATGCCGTCATGTAGCGCCTCTTCCCACGCATCGAGGATGTATCTCAAAGCCTCTTGGCTCCGAGCCCTGTCCTCCGCGGTCTCTCTTGCACGCTCTACCGGCTGCAACTGCGTATCCCCTGTTCTTCGCGGTCCCTTGTGCTTAAGCCAAAAACTGGCACGGACGCCCGCCAAACGGGGGAAAAAGGCGAACGAACGGTTAATCGGGGGGATTCGAGGCGCTTCCCGGGGACGTCGCCGAGCTTGCTACCGGTGGCCGAAGAACGGGATGCTTTGCTGGGTTTCCTCGGGCTTCGCCTGAGTGGCAGCCTTGCGCTTTTTCCGCTTGGGCTTCTCCACGCCGTCGACCTGACCGGCCTCTGGAGCGGTTGCCTGGCCCTGGCTCGCTTGGGTCTGGGGCCTCGCTTCGGTTTGACTGGCCGCGGGCTTGGTGGCGTCCGCAGGTTTGGCCTCTGGGGATGGCGTGGCGCCATCCGTCGCTGCCGGGGCGTTGCCGGTAGGCGGTGCAGGCGCGGCGTCAGTGGCGGTTGTCGCCGACGACGACGTGTCCGTCGTCGAACCGCGGCTTGCGTAGTGGGATGGCTTGGCGAGGGCCGCAGCGATTTGCGCGCCTTCGACCGAAAAGCGGGTGACCGCGAGCGTGGCCGATGAGGTGCAGGTGCGGTAGGTGCGGCGATAGCCGCGGTATCCGTCATTGAAGCTGTTCACGAGCTTGGCTCGGCGCACCGCGGTCGAGCCTTCGTTCCTGACGATCTCCTTCATCTGATCACGCCAGAGCTGCCCTTCCTGCGCGCCGCATAGCTCGCGAAGATAGTGGATGGCGCCGAGGATCTCGGCGAGCCGCAGAAGCTTGGTGTCATAGGGCCTGTCATCAGGCGGTGGCGGCGTCGAGCTTTCCCGCGGAATGATCGGCGGCAGATCGTCTGCCGGGGCCTTCGGCTTGGCTGGCCGAACCTTCTGGCGCTTCGGCTGCTCTTGCTGGAAGAACGGTGACCAGAAAAACTGTGCCTCGACCACGGGCGCCCAGCCGAGCATCGCCACAGCGATCACGCAGACTCCGAATCCAAGCGCGGGCGCCCTTCGTTTCATGCAATCTGAGTAACGCGCTTTGGCGGCGAAAGCTAGGCGCGGGTCTTGGCCGTGGCCGGTGCATAATGCGGTATTTCCTGGGATTTCGAGGACCACACTAGGGCCGGCGGCTTGCTCGCCTTTTCCGGCAGCCCCATCTATCTGCCGATGTGCTCTCGCTATAGCCTCACTTCTCCGCCGGAAGCGGTGCGCGCCACCTTCGCTTATCGCGACACGCCGAATTTTCCGGTCCGCTACAATATCGCACCGACGCAGGACATCGGCGTGGTGTGCGTCGACGCCGACGGTCAGCGGCGCTTCCGCATGATGCGCTGGGGCCTGCTGCCGCCCTTCGTCAGGGATCCGAAAGTCGGCCCTCCCATGATCAATGCGCGGGCCGAAGGCATCTCGACCAAATCAGCCTTCCGCAGCGCCTTCGCCAAGCGGCGCTGCCTCGTGCCGGCGGACAGTTTCTACGAATGGACCGGTCCCAAGGGCGCCAGGCGCCCATTTCTGCTCCGCCCGCGTCAAAGAGGCCTGATCGCCTTTGCCGCCATCTGGGAGCGCTGGGGGGATCGAGCAGGCGGCGAGATCGACTCGGTGGCCATCATCACCTGCGACGCCAATGCCACCGTGGCGCCTTTGCATGACCGCATGCCGGTGGTGTTGGGGCCTGAGCATTTCGCGGCCTGGCTCGACTGCAAGACGACGGAGCTGAAGGCCGCGCAAGCCATGCTACGGCCGGCGCCTGACGATCTCTTCGAGGCGATCGAGATGCATCCGCAGATCAACGATTCGCGCCGCGACGAGCCCGGCATCCAGCAACCGCTGCAGACGCAGCTCCTGCTGTGAGAGGCCGCTCGCGCTAAAGCAGCTTGCCCGGATTGAGGATCCCGTTCGGATCGAAGGCCTGCTTGATCTTGCGCATCATCTCCAGCTCAAGCGGCGCTTTCGCGTGACGCAGGAGATCGCGCTTCATTCGCCCGATGCCGTGCTCGGCGCTGATCGAGCCGCCGAGATCGAGCACGATCTCATGCACTGCGGCGTTGAGCGCCTCCCAATTGGCGAGGAACACGGCGCGATCCATCGAAGGAGGTTGGCTCACATTGTAGTGGATATTGCCGTCGCCGAGATGGCCGAAGGGTACGGGTCTCGCACCCGGGATCATCAGCTCGACGAGCTGATTGGCGCGGGCGATGAACTCAGGGACCCTGGCGACTGGCACCGCCACGTCATGCTTGATCGAGCCGCCTTCGTGTTTCTGCACTTCGCTCATCAGCTCGCGCAGGCGCCAAAGCTCGCGCTCTTGCGCAAGCGAAGAGGCGATGACGGCATCGTCGAGTTCCTTTGCCTCGACGGCTTCGCCGAGCAGGGCTTCGGCGACGCGGGCGACGTCGTCGCCTTCCCGCGGGCTCGAAAGCTCCAACAGCACGTACCAGGCATGGGGGGAGCGAAGCGGATCACGGGCGTCGCTCACGTACCTCAGCACGAAGTCGAGGCCAAGCCGCGGCATCAGCTCGAAAGCAGTGAGCGCAGGTCCCGCCAACGCATAGGCGCGGGAGAAGAAGGCGGTTGCGGACTCAAGATGAGAAAGCCCGGCGAACACCGTCACCGTCTCGGCAGGCTTCGGGTACAGGCGCAGCACCGCGGCCGTGATAAGGCCGAGCGTGCCCTCGGAGCCGATGAACAAGTCCTTCAAATCGTAGCCGCTATTGTCCTTGCGCAAACGCTTGAGCCCGTTCCACACGCGTCCGTCGGCAAGAACGACTTCGAGGCCGAGGGTGAGATCGCGCGCACTGCCATATGACAGCACCGCCATGCCTCCGGCATTGGTTGCAAGCACGCCACCAATCTGGCAGCTGCCTTCAGACGCGAGGCTCAAGGGAAACAGCCGTCCGGCGCTCGCCGCCACTCCTTGCGCATTGGCGAGCACCAGGCCCGCTTCGACCGTCATGGTGTTGCCGTCGAGGTCGATATCGCGGACATGGGTCATGCGAGCGAGACTCACCACCACCTCATGGCCGCTTTCGAACGGGATCTGGCCGCCGACCAACCCGGTATTGCCACCTTGCGGCACGATCTCCGTGTGCGTTTCGTTGGCGCGCTTCAAGATCGCCGCAACTTCCGCCGTCGAGCCCGGCTTGAGCACGAGCGCGGCGTTGCCAAAATAGCGATCGCGCCATTCAACGAGATAAGGCGCCATGGCCTCAGGGTCGCGGATCGCGTGGTCCTCGCCGACGATGCGGACGAGCGCGTCGAGCGTCTCATTGCTTGGCCGCCTGCAGGGCTCTTGGTCGGGCGTCATGGAAGATCGGCGCTGGCGGTCAAGGTCGCAGAGATGCGCGCACGCTTGAGCCGGTCGTTGATGGCTTCGCCAAGGCCATGATCGGGAAGCGGCATCACCGCGATCGACTCTACACCAGCTGCATCGAGCGTCCTGAGCGCGGCGAAGAAATTCGCCGCGGCCTCGGTCAGATCACCGCGCCGGCTGAGATTGATCGCAGGCCCGGCGAAGCTCGGTGCGTCCGGGCCGAAGGCGAGGAGCGCTTCTCCACGGCGCGGTTTGCTCGCATTGAGGCGAAGCGGCGTTGAGGGCGCATAATGGGTGGCGAGCTGACCCGGCGACGTCACGCCGCTACCGGGTTTGGGCCTAGCAACCTTGCGCCCGAGGACCTTCTCGATCTCCTTCCGAGGCAACGCCCCCATGCGAAGCAAGGTGACTTTCTCGCCGTCGATGCCAAACACCGTAGACTCAAGCCCAAGCGTGCATGGGCCGCCGTCGAGGATCATGGCCGGCAGAGACCCAAGCTCAGCCTCGACATGGGCGGCGGTGGTCGGGCTCACGCGGCCTGACCGGTTTGCACTCGGGGCGGCGATCGGCAGCTCCGCCGCTTCAAGCAGCGCGCGGGCGATCCTGTTGCTCGGCGCACGCAGTGCGATTGTGTCGAGACCGGCGCTGACGAGACCGGCGATGGCGCAACCCGATTTGCGCGGAAGCACGAGAGACAGAGGCCCTGGCCAGAAGGCCTTCATAAGCCTTCGCGCGGTTTCGTTGACGGCGGCATAGGATTCAGCCTCCTCCTCCCCAAGCACATGCACGATCAGAGGATTGAAGCGAGGCCGATCCTTGGCGGCAAACACCTTGGCGACTCCGGCCGCATTGAGAGCATTGGCGCCAAGCCCGTACACCGTCTCGGTCGGAAAGGCGACGATCTCACCCTTCGCCAGCGCCTCGGCGGCGCGGTCGATCGACTCTTTCGTTGGGGCGACGATCGGCATGGGCTGAACGACCAAGGCCTTGTTCAATTTGCTTATTTATTTCATTTCGCGTGTTAGCATTGGCGGGTCAAGCGACACGACCGCCTGTTCGAGTGTTTCTACTTAATGACCACCCTCCTCCTCACCCATCCGGACTGCCTGCTGCACGACATGGGGGAAGGCCACCCTGAGCGGCCTGATCGCCTGCGCGCCGTCGACAAGGCCCTTTCAGTGCCAGCCTTCGCCGCGCTGAAGCGCGAGCAGGCGCCCGTAGCCGATGTTGCGGTGATTGAGCGCCTGCATCCCCCGCGCTATGTGGAGGCGATCCGCGCCGCAAGCCCGCGACAAGGCCTGATTTGGCTCGATCCCGACACCGCCATGTGCTCAAAGAGCTACGACGCGGCGCTCAGGGCCACCGGCGCTGTGGTCTACGCCGTTGATCAGGTGATGTCTGGCGCCGCTGGCAACGCCTTCTGCGCCGTGCGGCCCCCCGGGCATCACGCCGAGCCGTCTCGCCCCATGGGCTTCTGCCTGTTCAACAACGTAGCCATCGCCGCGCTGCATGCCCGCGCCGCCCATGGCGCCGAGCGCGTGGCAGTGGTCGATTTCGACGTGCATCACGGCAACGGCACGCAGGATGCGTTCTGGTCCGACAAGGACCTGTTCTACGGCTCGACCCACCAGATGCCGCTCTTCCCCGGAACCGGCGCACTGAGCGAGACAGGCGCCGGCAACATCTTCAACGCGCCGCTCAATCCGCTCGACGGCAGCTCCCGCTTCCGCGACGCGTTCTCGAGCAACATTCTGCCGGCGCTGCACAATTTCGGTCCGGACGTGCTGCTGATCTCGGCCGGGTTCGACGCCCATCGCGACGACCCGCTTGCCCAGATCGAGCTCGCCGAGGAGGATTTCGCCTGGGTCACCGAGAAGCTCATGGAGCTGGCCGAGAAGCATGCTGGCGGCCGGGTCGTCTCCACGCTCGAGGGCGGCTACAATCTTCAGGCGCTCGCGCGCTCGACTG
The DNA here is from genome assembly GCA_035260285.1 of Methyloceanibacter sp. Taxonomy (GTDB): domain Bacteria; phylum Pseudomonadota; class Alphaproteobacteria; order Rhizobiales; family Methyloligellaceae; genus Methyloceanibacter. The sequence goes on along the minus strand of DATFVP010000178.1, from coordinate 5,570 downwards.
CTGCCCATGTTGAAGCGCTGATGCACGCTTCGTCTTGAAGCTGGTGCCTAAGGGAAGGATGCGGCTGCTAGCCCCGACGACCCTCAGGTCTTTCTTTCGTCATTCGCCACAAGCGCCCGCATGTCACGCTGTGGCCCAAAGGCCATGGCCTGTGTCGACGCTGACACCCGCCAAGACCAGCTCTCCGGCGATAAGCCTCATCACGCTTTCCTCCTTGCAAACTTCGGAGAAAACACCTGCGCATGGGCCGGATATGTTTCAAGGGGGGCGCTTTCTGCGCGGGCGGCATCTCGTCGGCTTCAGCGGTGCTGAGGCTTCCTAAGCGTCTTAATGGATCGATCCCTCTCAAGTCGCGATCACCGCCAGAGGTACTGTCTCCAACAGCCATAACGGTTGCACTCTTGATAGTAGAGGCGAGGGTAGTACTGTCCAATGTTGCTTCCACTGTAAGTTGAGCCCCGCCACGGTTGATTGAGTGGAACAGGCTTATAGGAGGTTTGGGCTTCCACCGGATCCGATGCGATAGCGGCGCTCAAACCGGCGGTGAGGATGAGCACAGAGCCAAGGATCAATCTCTTCATGAGAGGTCTCCTTTCAAGGTTGCCCGGTCTCAGAAGCACTGGACTGAAGCAGATCGACCCTATTCCGCTTGCGTGCTCAGGCGCTGTGGTTATTGGCACACCAAGGGAAAATTGGTGCCTTCCTCTTGAAGCTTGCCGTCCCGAGGGGCTAAAGGCTCCGCATGGCCGAAACATCGAAACACGCCGACATTAAGGATATGAGCTTCGAGCAGGCGCTGAAGGAGCTCGACGCCATCGTCGACCGCCTGGAGAAAGGCGACGTGGAGCTCGAGGCCTCGATCCTGATCTATGAGCGGGGCGAGGCGCTGAAAGCCCATTGCGACGCGCTGTTGCGGAAAGCTGAGGCTAAGGTCGAGAAGATCTCGCTCAATGCGAATAACCAGCCGACCGGCACCGAGCCGCTCGACGTCGATGACTAGCTCGCTTTCTAGCTCGCCTCGGTGACAAACTGGCGAAGCCAATCGGCCTCCGACCCGAAACTCTCAAGATGCGAAAGGCCGGTATCGGTATGAATCGGCTGAAGCGAGCCGGGAGCGGACGTTGCCCACCGTTGCAGGGGTTGAGCACACGCCGAAACGAAAGCCGGGACGTAGGCTGTAACCTCCTCGGCGCGGAACAGCGGCGCAAGCAAGCGCCTTTGCCATCGCCAGCGCTCGTGAGGAACGGCAGCCGCCCGGCGGGCGGTTTCGGCACTTCGACTATGGTCGCATCTAGCGCCATGGTTCCATGACACAATTCGGACGGCCTGCTAGGCTAGTTGAAACTGAAGGCTTGGGTCGATAAAGGTCCTGTCACAAAAACGCGAAATCAAAGCCATTTCCTTGCTTTCCGGGGATCTGATGAGCGCCGAACATGCAACGCCGCTGCTTGACCGGGTGCGCACCCCACAAGACCTGCGCGCCTTGGACGACGAGGACCTGCCGCAGCTTGCGGCGGAGCTTCGCCAGGAGACCATCGACGCGGTCTCGGTGACCGGCGGCCACCTTGGCGCGGGCCTCGGCGTGGTCGAGCTCACCATCGCGTTGCACAAGGTGTTCGACGCGCCGCACGACAAGCTCATCTGGGATGTGGGCCACCAGACCTATCCGCACAAGATCCTGACCGGCAGGCGCGACCGCATACGCTCCTTGCGCCAGGGCGGAGGCCTGTCGGGCTTCTGCAAGCGCGAGGAGAGCGAATACGACACTTTCGGCGCCGGCCACTCCTCAACCTCGATCTCGGCGGGTCTCGGCATGGCTGTGGCGCGCGATCTCGGCGGCAGGAAGCAGAACGTGGTGTGCGTCATCGGCGACGGCGCCATGAGCGCAGGCATGGCCTATGAAGCGATGAACAACGCCGGCGCCATGGATTCCCGCCTGATCGTGATCCTCAACGACAATGACATGTCGATCGCCCCTCCAGTCGGCGCCATGAGCGCTTACCTCGCGCGCCTAATCTCAGGGGAGACCTACCGCCAGCTGCGCAATTGGGCGAAGCAGCTCGCCAAGATCCTGCCAAAGGCCTGGGAGCGCAGGGCGGCACGCGCCGAGGAATACACGCGAGGCTTCTGGACCGGCGGAACCTTGTTCGAGGAGCTTGGCTTTTATTATGTCGGCCCCATCGACGGACATAATTTCGATCATCTGCTCCCGGTGTTGCGCAACGTGCGTGACACAGAGAACGGGCCGATACTGATCCATGTGGTCACGCAAAAGGGCAAGGGCTACGAGCCGGCTGAGATTTCCGCCGACAAGTTCCACGGGGTCAACCGCTTCAACGTCATCACCGGAGCACAGGAAGCTGCGAGCGGCGCAGCGCCGAGCTATACCAAAGTGTTCGCCAACGCTCTGATCGAGGAGGCCAAGGCCGACGAGAAGATCGTCGCCATCACCGCGGCGATGCCCGCAGGCACCGGGCTCGACCGCTTCGCCGAAGCCTTCCCCGACCGCACATTCGACGTAGGCATTGCCGAGCAGCACGCGGTGACTTTTGCGGCCGGCCTTGCCGTTGAGGGCTATAAACCCTTCGCCGCCATCTATTCGACCTTCTTGCAGCGCGCCTACGACCAGGTCGTGCACGACGTCGCCATCCAATGCCTGCCGGTCCGCTTCGCCCTCGACCGGGCCGGGTTCGTCGGCGCCGACGGCCCGACCCATGCCGGCGCTTTCGATGTCACTTTCCTCTCCTGCCTGCCTGGATTCGTGGTGATGGCGGCAAGCGACGAGGCCGAGCTAATGCATATGGTGGCCACGGCGGCCGCCATCGACGACCGGCCTTCGGCCTTCCGCTATCCGCGCGGCGAAGGCGCCGGCGTGGCCTTGCCCAAGCGTGGCGAGGTGCTGCCGCTTGGCAAGGGGCGAACTTTGCGAGAGGGCTCTGCCGTCGCCATCCTCTCCTTCGGAGCGAGGCTCGGCGAGGCCCTGAAAGCGAGCGATCAGTTGGCCTCCTTCGGCCTCTCAACCACGGTCGCCGATGCTCGATTCGCCAAGCCACTCGATGATGACTTGGTGCGGCAGCTCGCCCGTCACCACGAGGTGCTCATCACCATCGAGGAAGGTGCGACCGGCGGTTTCGGCGCGCAGGTGCTGCATTATCTTGCGCGCGAAGGCCTGCTCGATCAGGGCCTCAAGGTGCGGACGCTTACCCTTCCCGACAGCTTCATCGAGCACGACAAGCCGCAAGCCATGTATGAGAGGGCAGGCCTCAACGCTTCGGGCATCGTGGCTGCAGTGTTCGCTGCGCTCGGCAAGGACCTCGGGGCCGCCGAGGCGGCGCGACTCGCCTAAGAGCTATTCGAGCTTGCAGTTCTCGACGAATTTGCTGACCGACTCAGCCCTGCCCTGCTCGGACATGGTGGCGCTCGCGGCGCCCATCTTGATGGTGAGCGGACCCGGATCGCGCAACACCTCGAGCACAGGCTTCACATTGACGTCGCTCGCTTCGCCGAAGGTCTTGCCGGTCGTCTCGTTTTGCCCAACCTCGCCCTTGATCGGCGATTGAGCCGTGGTGGAGGACAGCTCGATGGTGAGGGGGTCGCCCGGCTTCGCGTCGGGAATCTCCTTGTGCACGTCGAGCACGACAATATTCATGCCGCTGAAGCAGGACAGCACGAACAGAGGATTTTGCGCCGGATCGAGCGGACCATAGGCAAGCATGGTCAATCCGCCGTCCTCTTTTTCCGTCCACATCGAGGCTTGCTCGGACTTGCCGGCGCTCGCGAACGCCAGGGCGGCGAGCATGGCGACGATCGTCAAGACCAGGCGCGGGCCTGAGCGCGCCATCGACACGAAATGCTTGGGCATCGGCTTTTCAGTCACCTGAGCAGAAACGGAAGCGAGCCCCGACAAGAGCTTCGCCCGCGCCTTGCTAGTCGATGCTGCAGGGCTTGGCAAATTTGTCCGGTTTCAGGGGGGCTTCAAGGCTGCGTGACCGCTCCCGGCCGGAAGTGGCAAGCCTGCATGGCCGAGATCGCCACGTCGATCGCCTTCTCTGCGAAGCCGCGGAAGCCGGGATCGAACTCGAAATAATTGCAGGTGATCTCCTCGCCCGCGGCGATGTCGACGATGGCGTAGCCTTTGTCGAAAACGCGGAAATCGGTGTTCGGCCGGTCGCTGTGGTTCATGAACTTGCCGTCGTCGCAGTCGACGATGCGCACACCGCCGATTTCCAGATGCGGGTAGCTGTAGCGAGCGACATAGTCCTGCATGTGTGCCGGCAGCATGGCGATCTCGTCTGCGTGGACGAAGACGTCGAACTTCGGGTTCAGCACCCAAAGCTGGCTTCCGCTAGGAATGAATTCGCCGGCAAAGATGCCGAGGCCCTGAATTTCGCTTGGCGCGATGTAAGTGCGGACGAGCATCATGTCCGTTGTCTCCGCTTGGCTCCCGTATCGGGTTGGTGATCAGTCATGAAGGGATGGTGGTCAGGCGAAATTGCCGTTCGCACCGTGCACGAGCGCGACAGCGGCCCGCTTGCGCATCCGCCGTCGCGGAGATTGCTCCCGCTGCAAGGCGTTGATGCGGCGTTGCAGATAGGGCGAGAAATGGCCGGCATAGCGCTTCCATAACGACGGTTCGCGCCAATCGTTGCCGGTCACGCGGCCTCGGCAGTGCGACGAGCCGCAGGCGCAGTCAAACTCGTCGTAAGGCGAGCCGTCGCACATCCCATAGTCGATGGTGACCTCGTCGCCAGGCCTGATCGTAACCATGGCGACGATGGTGATCTGTCCGTCAAGGCCGGCATTCGGCTCGCAAGAGTGATTGATGTAGTCCGGCGCCTCGTCGGGGTTCAGCGAGGCGAGGTAAAAGCCCTCTTCGACCTGCGCGGTGTGGCGGCGGATATCTTCAGGGAGGTCGTCGAGCTCCTCGGCGGAGACCAGGCGCCCGCTCCACACAGCAACGACCTCGCCGGGCTCAATAAGCTCCCGAGCATATACGGCCTTGCCACCGGCCACGTCACGATTTCGGACTTCGCACTTTTCGGTGAGGTAAGCCGTCGTAGTTTGGCTCACGAGACCTCCGCGAGTGCGCGCTGAGCGGTGCGCTTCGCAGTATATAGTTGGCGGTGCCGTCCGCTCCCGGTTCGTCATCCGCGCGCGAGAATGCCCCAACGCGAGCGGAAGCATATGAGAAGCTCATATGACCATCTACAAAAAAATGCGGCTCGACCGAATTTTAGTGGATAGAGGTCTGGCGGTGACCCGCTCCCGCGCCGCCGACCTGATCCGCCTCGGCGCGGTGAGCGTGGACGGCCAGCCCGCGCTCAAGCCTGGGGCGCTGATCGAGCCCGGCGCGCGCCTCAAGGTCAACCCGCACGCCTCTCCCTTCGTCTCGCGCGGTGGCCTCAAGCTTGCTGCCGCGCTGGATGCCTTCCACCTTGACCCCAAGGGTCTTGTCGCGCTCGATATCGGAGCCTCGACTGGAGGCTTCACCGAGGTGCTTTTGCAGCGTGGAGCGACCCTCGTCTACGCCGTCGATGTCGGCCGGGACCAGCTGCATGCCAAACTTCGCG
>DATFVP010000177.1:0-12978 GCA_035260285.1 Methyloceanibacter sp. | reverse complement strand
CCCACTGGCAGGATGGTGGGCGGTGACAGTCTCGAACTGCCGACCTCCTGGGTGTAAACCAGGCGCTCTTCCAGCTGAGCTAACCGCCCCGCCAAAAATGCGAGATAAAGCGCCCGCCCGTCATTTGCCTAGCGGAAACAGCAAGGCGGAGCCGCTCAAAAGGGGAACTCCGCCTCAGAAAAGATCGCTCAGCTCTCGAGGCTAGCTGTTGCAGGCCTCTTTCAGGGCCTTGCCGGCGCGGAATTTCGGGACGCGCGAGGCAGGGATATGGACCTCGGCACCGGTGCGCGGATTGCGGCCGGTTGAAGCTTTGCGCTGCGCGACCTGAAAATTGCCAAAGCCCACGATCCGGACGGTATCGCCGACCTTCAAAGCCTTCTCGATATTCTTGAACGTCGCGTCTACGGCCTTCTCGGCCGCATCCTTCGACAGATCAGATTCCTTCGCCACCTGGGCGACCAGTTCAGCTTTGTTCACGGGTTCATCCTTTCGCTCGGCCTTAACTTGCGGAGGTCCTATCCGCTACGGCCCCTTGGGTACGCTCCGATTCACAAATAAGTGGTGTATGACTGAGCCAAAAAACGCAGAAAATCAACAAAAATGGTCCGGCCCGAGGACTCGAGCCGAACCATAAAACTGAGGCAGGTTAACGGCAAAAAGCGCCGTTTTGCGCCATTAATGGGCAGTTACGCCGGCAGGGGCCTCTTCTTTCGGCGGTACGATCTTGCCGGCCTCCTCGCCCTCCTCCTCCCAGACAATGGGCTGGGGCGGGCGAACAAAGGCGATTCTCACCACCTCATCCATGCGCGAAACCGTGCGGATATCGAGGGCATTCTTGAGCTCGTCCGGGATTTCCGTGAGATCCTTGGCATTCTCATCGGGAATAATCACCGTCTTGATACCGGCGCGAAGGGCGGCAAGCAGTTTCTCCTTCAGGCCGCCGATCGGAAGCACCCGGCCACGAAGCGTTATCTCGCCGGTCATGGCCACGTCGCGCTTCACCGGAATGCCAGTCATCATCGAGACGATGGCGGTGACCATGGCAACACCGGCCGACGGCCCGTCCTTTGGGGTTGCACCCTCTGGCACGTGCACGTGGATGTCGCGCTTCTCGAACAGTGGCGGCTTGATGCCGAATTCGACCGCGCGCGAGCGAACATACGCGTTCGCGGCCTGGATCGACTCCTTCATCACGTCACGCAAATTGCCAGTGACGGTCATCTTGCCCTTGCCAGGCATCATCACGCCTTCGACGGTGAGCAACTCGCCGCCGACCTCGGTCCAAGCGAGACCGGTGACCACGCCGACCTGATCCTCAAGCTCAGCCTCGCCGTAACGAAACTTCTGCACGCCGAGATAGTCCTCGAGGTTCTTGAGGGTGACGTTGATCGACTTCTTCTTGGTGGTCAAAAGCTCCTTGACCGACTTCCGCGACATCTTGGCGATCTCGCGCTCGAGATTGCGAACGCCGGCCTCACGCGTGTAACGGCGGATGATCTCTTTCAACGCCTCGTCGTCGAGGCTCCATTCCTCGGCCTCGAGCCCATGCGCCTTGGTCTGCGCTGGGATCAAGTGACGGCGGGCGATTTCGATCTTCTCATCCTCGGTGTAGCCGGCGATGCGGATGATCTCCATGCGGTCCATCAGAGCCGGCGGGATGTTGAGCGTGTTGGCCGTGGTGATGAACATAACGTTCGACAGATCGTAATCGACCTCAAGATAGTGGTCGTTGAAGGTGTGGTTCTGCTCAGGGTCGAGAACTTCGAGCAGAGCCGAAGCCGGATCGCCGCGAAAATCGGCGCCCATCTTGTCGATCTCGTCGAGCAGGAACAGCGGATTGATCTTCTTGGCCTTGCGCATCGACTGAATGACCTTGCCGGGCATCGAGCCGATATAAGTGCGCCGGTGGCCCCTGATCTCGGCCTCGTCGCGCACGCCGCCGAGGCTCATGCGCACGAACTCGCGGCCGGTGGCGCGCGCCATCGACTTACCGAGCGAGGTCTTGCCGACGCCGGGCGGGCCGACCAGGCACAGGATCGGGCCTTTCAGCATGTTGGTCCGGTTCTGCACCGCGAGGTACTCGACGATGCGATCCTTGACCTTCTCAAGGCCGTAATGGTCCTGGTCGAGGATGACTTGCGCTTCATCGAGGTCGCGCTTGATCTTGTTCTTGACGCCCCACGGGATCGACAACAGCCAGTCGAGGTAGTTGCGCACGACCGTGGCCTCGGCCGACATCGGGCTCATCTGGCGAAGCTTCTTCAGTTCGCCGAGTGCCTTCTCCTTGGCTTCCTTGGAAAGCTTGGTCTTCTCGATCTTCTGCTCGATCTCGGCGAGGTCGTCGCGGCCTTCCTCGCTGTCGCCAAGCTCCTTCTGGATCGCCTTCATCTGCTCGTTCAGGTAGTACTCGCGCTGCGTCTTCTCCATCTGACGCTTGACGCGGCTCCTGATCTTCTTCTCGACCTGCAGCACTGAGATCTCGCTCTCCATCAGCGCGAACACGCGCTCGAGCCGCTCTGAGATGGTGGTCACCTCGAGCAGCTGCTGCTTCTCGGCAATCTTGATGGCGAGGTGCGAGGCTATGGTGTCGGCGAGCTTCGAATAATCTTCGATTTGCGCCGCCGTGCCGAGCACTTCGGGTGAAATCTTCTTGTTGAGCTTCACATAACTCTCGAACTGGGACACCACCGAGCGGGCCAGCGCCTCGATCTCGTCCTCGGTGCCAAGCGTCTCCTCGACCCGTTCGATCTGAGCCTCGAAATAGTTCTCATTATCGGTGTAGCGCCCGATCGCGGCGCGCACGGTGCCTTCGACCAGCACCTTCACGGTGCCGTCGGGCAGCTTCAACAGCTGCAGGACCGAGGCGAGCGTGCCCATTGCGTAGATGCCGTCGGTCGATGGCTCGTCGTCGCTCGCGTTCTTTTGCGCGACCAGGAGAATCTGCTTGTCGGTGCGCATCACTTCTTCAAGAGCGGCGATCGATTTCTCGCGGCCGACGAAGAGCGGCACGATCATGTAGGGGAAGACGACAATGTCACGGAGCGGCAAGACCGGGTAGTGCTCCGGGCCCCCTGCTTCAGTGCTGTGCGGCTTTGTTTCGGTCATGTCAGTCCCATTTTTCTAAGCAAATGGCGCGCCAACCGCACCACTTGCACCTCTTTTTCCCCCCTTGGACGGCAGCCTGCTCCTGCCCTCGGCATCACCTCCGATTATCTCGGTAAACGACGGCGTCGGCCCTGCGGCATTGCGGCTCGCCAACTCGTAGTTGGCGACCCCTTGGGCCACCTTCAAGATGGCTTCCCTTTTACCAGACGCAGCGCAGATTCCCACCATTCTGAGTGGGATTCGGCCGGCGGATCAAGCGGGGAAGGAGGCCTACCCCGCTTAGGCGCTCGAGCCGAGCTCTTCGTGCCGATCGGAGTAGATGCGCAAGGGCCTCGCCTTGCCCTCGATGACCTCGGCGCTGATCACAACCTCCTCCACGCCGCGCAAGCTCGGCAGCTCGAACATGGTGTCGAGCAGGACGCCCTCCATGATCGAGCGGAGGCCGCGCGCCCCGGTTTTGCGCTCGATCGCCTTCTTGGCGATGGTGCGCATGGCTTCCTCGGCGAACGTGAGCTGAACGTCCTCCATCTCGAACAACCTCTGATACTGCCGCACGAGCGCATTCTTTGGCTCCGTCAGGATGCGCATCAGGGCTTCCTCGTCGAGGTCGTCGAGGGTCGCTATCACGGGCACCCGGCCGATGAACTCGGGGATGAGGCCGAACTTCAACAGGTCCTCCGGCTCGACACCCTTCAAGATGTCGCCGGTGCGGCGCTCGTCGACGGCCTCGACCTTGGCGCCGAAGCCGATCGAGGTCGACCGGCCGCGGGCGGCAATGATCTTCTCCAGCCCGGCGAAGGCGCCGCCGCAGACGAACAGGATGTTGGTGGTGTCGACCTGCAGGAATTCCTGCTGTGGGTGCTTGCGGCCGCCTTGTGGCGGAACCGAAGCGATGGTCCCTTCCATGATCTTGAGCAGGGCTTGCTGCACGCCCTCGCCCGACACGTCGCGGGTGATCGACGGGTTGTCGGACTTGCGGCTGATCTTGTCGACCTCGTCGATATAAACGATGCCACGCTGCGCCCGCTCGACATTGTAGTCGGCGGCCTGGAGCAGCTTGAGAATGATGTTCTCCACGTCCTCACCGACATAGCCAGCCTCAGTGAGCGTGGTGGCGTCGGCCATGGTGAAGGGCACGTCGAGAATCCGCGCAAGCGTTTGGGCGAGCAGCGTTTTTCCGCAACCGGTAGGGCCGATCAGAAGGATGTTCGACTTGGCGAGCTCGACGTCGGAGTTTTTGCTCGAGTGATTGAGCCGCTTATAGTGGTTGTGCACCGCAACCGAAAGCACACGCTTGGCGTAGTCCTGGCCGATCACATAGTCGTCGAGAACGGCGCAGATCTCCATGGGCGTGGGCACGCCGTCGCGGGACTTGACCAGGCTCGACTTGTTCTCCTCGCGGATGATGTCCATGCAGAGTTCGACGCATTCATCGCAGATGAATACGGTCGGGCCGGCGATGAGCTTGCGGACCTCGTGCTGGCTCTTGCCGCAAAAAGAGCAATAAAGGGTGTTTTTCGAATCGCTTCCGCTCACCTTGCTCATCTGTCTTTCCAATATCCTCTGACCGAAAAATCGTGGCAAATCAGGCCACAACGCTCGGCTCTTCGTACGTTTTGCAAGTGAGGGTCATCCTCCTGGAGACGCGGCCGAAGGACAATCTCAGCATGCTAGGGTGCCACTGATCAAGGATTGATTAATCCGTGTTGAATCAGGGCGGTGGTTCAGGTGCCGAGGTCAGCGTTGCACGGCCGGGGGGGTGTGTGCCATGACCCTTGTCGCTTAGGCCTAACAGAACCCAAAGCAATCGGCATGCGGCCGCGGGCTCTTAGGATACCGGCGCCAGGCGCTCGATCTTCTCGTCGACCGGATGGCGCTTGGTAATGACCTCGTCGACGATGCCGAAGGCGCGGGCGTCTTCCGCCGACATGAAATAGTCCCGGTCAAGCGTCCGCTCGATGGTGTCGTAGTCCTTGCCGGTGTGCCGCACATACACCTCGTTGAGGCGCCGCTTCATCTTGATGATGTCTTCGGCGTGCCGCTCGATGTCGCTCGCCTGCCCCTGGAAGCCGCCAGAAGGCTGGTGCAGCATGACGCGGGCGTTGGGAAGCACATAGCGCATCCCCTTCTCGCCGGCCGCAAGCAACAGCGAAGCCATGGATGCAGCCTGGCCGATGCAGAGCGTCGCGACCGCAGGGCGGATGAATTGCATGGTGTCGTAGATCGCCATGCCCGAAGTGACCACGCCGCCCGGCGAGTTGATGTACATGGAGATCTCTTTCTTCGGATTCTCCGCCTCGAGGAACAAGAGCTGCGCCGTGATCAGCGAAGCCAGATGATCCTCGATCGGGCCAGTGACGAAGACGATGCGCTCCTTCAACAAACGCGAATAGATGTCGTAGGCCCGCTCGCCGCGGTTGGTCTGCTCGACCACCATGGGGACGAGGGTATTCATGTAAATGCTGGCCGGGTCGCTCATTGCTGTCTCTAAGGGTTGGGCAGGAGGAGGCTGGTCGGCTCTTGCCGGGCTCGATCAGCGCTGCCGCTACTACATATGACGCCGAGAGCGCAAGAAAAAGGGGTCTGTTCCCCCTTCTCCGCGCCGGTTGCCGCGCAAGATCTCATTTCTTGCGCTTCTTCTTCTTGCCCTGATCGTGGTCATGATCGTGACCATGGTGGTGGTCGTGGCTGTGATCGTGGTCATGATGGTCGTGGTCGTGATCATGATCGCGATGATGATCGCCCCCGTCAGGATCGGCGTAAAGCTCTTCGACGCTGACCGGCTTCTCCGTCACATTCGCAAGCTCGGTGATGAAATCGATCACCTTGTCCTCGAATAGAGGCGCCCTGATCTCGGCCAGAGCCTGGGGATTGTTGCGGTAGAAGTCGTAGACCTTCCGCTCCTGGCCCGGGAACTGCCTCACCCGCTCGAGCAGAGCGCGGTTCACTTCGTCGTCGGAGACCTCAATCTTGTTGCGGCTGCCGATCTCGGACAGGATCAGGCCAAGCCGTACGCGGCGGGCGGCAATGTCGCGATACTCGGCTTTCGCCTTGTCTTCGGTGGTGCCCTCGTCCTCGAAGCTTCGCTTGGTCTGCTCGAGGTCGGTTGTCACCTGGCGCCAGATGGCCTGGAATTCGTTGTCGACCAGAGTCGGAGGAAGTTCGAAGTCGTAAGCCGAGTTGAGCTTGTCGAGCAGCGCCCGCTTCAGCTTCAGCCGTGACGCCGCCATGCGGTCCTGCTCCAGGCGCTGCTTAATCATCTCACGCAGCTTCTCCACCGACTCTAGGCCAAGCGCCTTGGCGAAATCGTCGTCGATGGTCGGCGCCTCAGGGCTCGCCACCTCTTTGACCGTCACGTCGAAGCGGGCGGCCTTTCCGGCGAGCCTCGCTTCCGGATACTCCGCCGGGAACGTCGCATCGACGTCGCGCTGCTCGCCGGTCTTGGCGCCGGCAAGGCCGTCCTCGAAGCCAGGGATGAAGTTGCGCCCGCCGAGCACGACTTGCGCATCCTCGGCGCTGCCGTCCTTGAATTCCTCGCCCTCGATGGTGCCCTTGAAATCGATGATCAGCCTGTCGCCTTCGGCGGCCGCACCGTCCTTCGCCTTGTAGAGCGGATTGGCGTTGCTCAACCGTTCGAGCGCTTTGTCGATGTCGGCCGAGGTTACCTCTGCGATCGGCCTCTCCACCTCGATCTTGCCGCAGTCCATGGTGCCGAACTTGGGCAGCACCTCGAAGGACATGGTGTAGGCGAGGTCGGCAGTCCCTGAGAAGATCTTGTCGATTTCCTTCTCGTCCTCGGGCAGCGAGATGTTGGGCTGGAAGGCGGGACGCTCCTGCCGCTGCGAGATGGCTTCGCGGCTCGTCTCGGCGACGGCCTGCTGCACCACTTCGGCCATCACCGAGCGTCCATACACTTTGCGCAAATGCGCCTTCGGCACACGACCCGGCCGGAAGCCCTTGAGTCTCACCCTGCCGCTCAGATCGTCGAGGCGCGCCGAGAGGCGCCGCTCTAGCTCGTCCGCGCCGACCACTACCTTCAACTCGCGGCGGAGGCCCTCTGTGGTCACTTCGGTAATGTTCATCTAAGCCCTAGTCCGTTCTCATGTTGGTGCGGGCGGAGGGACTCGAACCCCCATGGCCGAAGCCACCAGAACCTAAATCTGGCGTGTCTACCAATTCCACCACGCCCGCTGAACGCCCGCCTGCTGCGGGGGTCTATAACACAGCTCTCGCGTTAGGGAACAAGTCTCGGAGAGTTGGTCGAGCGCCTATCGCACCGGACGCGTCCCTTCGTTTATGATGGGTCTTCGCCGATGGATGGTTCGTTGTAACGGAGAGCCGCCATGCATGCTCCGCAAGAGCGTTTGCGCCTGTTTGCCCTTCTTTGCTTCATTGGCCTCCCTTTCGCTGCCAACGCGGCCGATGATCCGTCGGCAGTCGGCGCGGTCGACAGGGTGGAGAACGAGGCCAAAATCGTTGCCGGCGACACCGTCACCCCTGCCAAGATCGGGTCGCCTGTTCATCTCCGCGACGAACTTCGCACCGGGCCAGAGGGGCGACTCAGGGTCACCTTCCGCGACGATACGGTGCTGACGCTCGGAGAGAACGCGAGTGTCGTCATCGATCGCTATTTCTACGACCCTGTCCAGAATGTCGGCGAGACCCTGATTCAGACGACCAAGGGCGCCTTTCTCTTCGCCTCCGGCCGCATCAAAGGGCTAAAGCAGCACAAAATTGCGGTCGCGACGCCGGTCGCCGAAATCGGCGTGCGCGGCACTCAGTTCTGGGGCGGGCCACTCGACAAATATGGGGTGCTCGTGCTCGAAGGCGAAATCACCGTGTCAAATGAGGCTGGCAACGTGACGCTTTCGGGGGCGGGGCAAGGTACCGACATCCCATCGCCCCTTGATCCGCCAAGCGAGGTCAAGGCCTGGAGCCCCGAGAAGATCGCCCGCGCCGTCGTCACCGTGGCGCTGCATTAGCCATCTGACGGCGATCTTGGCAAAAACCCTGCCAGGGCCGGACCTTGAAAATCCGGCACCTTGCGGGGGTGGTCCGGTCTCTTTAGGTTGCCGCCTCGATCAGAGAGAATTTGGGCCTTTCCGTGCATTACCGTGACGGCATCATCGAGGCGATCGGCAACACCCCGCTGATCAAGCTGAAACGCGCCTCGGAAGAGACCGGCTGCACCATCCTCGGCAAGGCCGAATTCATGAACCCCGGCCAGTCGGTGAAGGACCGAGCCGCGCTCTTCATTGTCCGCGATGCGCTCGACTCAGGGCGCCTTCAGCCGGGCGGCACGGTGGTGGAAGGCACGGCCGGAAATACCGGCATCGGCTTAGCGCTTGTCGGCAACGCGCTCGGGCTGAAGACTGTCATCGTCATCCCCGACACGCAGTCCGACGAGAAGAAGGACATGCTGACGCTAACCGGCGCCGAGCTGATCGAGGTCCCGGCCGTCCCTTACAAGGACCCGAACAATTACGTGAAATATTCCGGACGCCTCGCCGAGCAGCTTGCCGCGACCGCGCCGCACGGCGCCATCTGGGCCAACCAGTTCGACAACGTCGCCAACCGCCAGGGCCATATCGAGACGACGGCGCCAGAGATCTGGAACGACACACAAGGCAAGGTTGACGGCTTCATCTGCGCGGTCGGCACCGGCGGCACGCTCGCCGGCGTTTCCATGGGACTGAAAGCCAAGAACAAGGACATCACCATCGGCATCGCCGACCCGATGGGCGCGGCGCTCTACAATTATTACAGGCACGGCGAGCTCAAATCTGAAGGAAGCTCAATCACCGAAGGGATTGGCCAGGGCCGCATCACTGCCAATCTGGAAGGCGCGGTGATCGACCAGGCCTATCAGATCTCCGACGCCGAGGCGCTGCCGGTCTTGTTCAACCTGCTCTCAGAGGAAGGTCTGTGCCTCGGCGGGTCGAGCGGCATCAATGTCGCCGGTGCCATCCGCCTTGCCCGCGACATGGGCCCCGGTCATACGATCGTCACGGTGCTAGCCGATTACGGCACCCGCTACCAAAGCAGATTGTTCAACCCGACATTCTTGCGTGAGAAGGGTCTGCCGGTTCCCGCGTGGCTCGATCGCCGCGAACCAGCGACACCGGCCGTGTTCGTCTAGACTAGGATGGGAAATGACTGAACGCTCCAAGTCATGGTTGACCGAGACCGACGAGCTCGCGGCCGAGCTCGACGCGCCCGACATCGTCATCATCGACGCCTCCTGGCACATGCCCGGCGACGGCAAGGACGCGCGCGCCGAATATCTCGAGGAGCACATCCCCGGCGCCATCTTCTTTGATATCGACGAGATCGCCGACACCAAGAGTAATCTGCCGCACATGCTCCCCTCCCCTGAGAAGTTCTCCTCGCGCATGCGCAGCATGGGGATCGGCGATGGGTCGAGGATCGTGGTCTACGATTCCTCGGGAATTTACAGCGCGGCGCGGGTGTGGTGGACGTTCCGCGTCATGGGCGTGGAGGATGTGACCGTGCTGAACGGCGGTCTGCCGAAATGGAAGCGCGAGGGTTTGCCGCTGGAAAGCGGCGAGCCGAGGCTCCGCAGTGCGCGGCACTTCACCTCGCGCCGCAACGCCGATCTCGTGCGCGACGTGTTCGATATGAAGGCGCTGATCAAAGACCGTTCGGCCGAGATCGTCGATGCCCGCTCGGCCGAGCGATTTTCCGGACGCGGGCAAGAGCCGCGTGTCGGGCTTCGCTCAGGCCATATTCCTGGCGCCCACAACCTTCCCTACGCACGGCTGCTCAGGCAGGACGGCACGCTCAAGAGCCAAGCCCAGATCGAGGCGCTGTTCAGCGATGCCGGCGTCGATCTCTCCAAGCCCGTGGTGACGAGCTGCGGCTCGGGCATCACCGCAAGCGTGCTGGCGCTGGCGCTGGCCGAGATCGGCCATCGCCGCACGGCGGTCTACGATGGGTCCTGGTCAGAGTGGGGCGCCGATCAATCCCTCCCCATCGAGACGGGCTAGATACCGCCGATGCACGCGCGCATGTTGTGGTGACGGTCATGAGCAAACGGTCACCAGGTCAAAAGCAAAACACGAGGCTGGCGCATGCCGGGCGCGAGCCACAGTGCTTCCACGGCTTCGTCAATCCGCCGATCTATCGCGGCTCCACCATCCTGTTTCCGACCGCCGCTGCGCTCGAAGCCAACGAGCAGGAATACACTTATGGGCGGCTCGGCACGCCCACCGTGAGGGCGCTTGAGGAGGCGATTGCCGAGCTGGAAGGCGGTCACGCGACGCGACTGACGCCGTCGGGCCTCTCGGCCATCGCCACCACCTTCCTCGCCCTCCTCTCGGCAGGAGACCATCTGCTCGTCACCGACGCCGTCTATCGGCCGACGCGCCGCTTCTGCGACCAGGTGCTCGCGCGCCTTGGCGTGGAGATCACCTATTACGATCCGCTCGTCGGCGCGGGCATCAAGGACCTCATCAAGCCGAACACCAAGGTCGTCTTCACCGAGTCGCCCGGCTCACAGACCTTCGAGGTGCAGGACATTCCGGCAATCGCCAAGGCCGCGCACGAAGCGGGTGCAGTGGTGGTCCTGGACAATACTTGGGCGACGCCGCTCTTCTTCAAATCCTTCACCCACGGGGCCGACGTGTCGATCCAGGCGGCGACCAAATATATAGTCGGTCATGCCGATGCGATGCTCGGCACCATCACCGCGAGCAAAGCAGTGTGGCCAGCGATTGCAAGCACGCACGAGGAACTTGGCCTGTGCGTCGGGCCTGAGGACGCCTATCTCGGTTTGCGCGGGCTTCGCAGCCTCGGCGTGCGGCTTGGCCACCACCAAGCCGCGGGCGTTGCGCTTGCCGAGTGGCTGAAGGCCCGGCCTGAGGTTGCGAGGGTGATCCACCCTGCCCTTGCCTCCGATCCCGGCCACGCCATCTGGAAACGCGACTTCACCGGCTGCTCAGGCTTGTTCGCCGTCGTGCTCAAGCCTGCACCTAAGCAAGCCGTGGCGGCGATGCTCGACGGCTTCGAGCTGTTCGGCATGGGCTATAGCTGGGGTGGCTTCGAGAGTCTGATGATCCCGTTCGACCCCTCGACCTATCGCACCGCGACGAAATGGCAGGCCGAAGGCCCGGCGCTCCGCCTACATGTGGGGCTTGAGGATCTGGACGACCTCAAGGCCGATCTGGAAGCCGGCTTTGCCCGCCTGACGACAAATTCTTAAGCATCAAATTGCATGCTTGACCGGATTCGCGGGGGAAAGCGCGACCGATGCGTATTTGGCCTTTTCTGGTGCTATTGCTGGCGGGATGTGCCGCGGAGCCTGCTCCGCAGGCTGCAGGCTCGGTCGAGGTCTATCAGCGGGTTAACCTCGGCCCACAGCAAATGCAGCTTGTTTATTCCGGCGTGCAGCGGGTGTTGAGCGATCCCGCCTCCGCCCAGTTTGGCCAGATCTTCGCCGGCAGGAAGCCCGACGGCACGGTCTATGTCTGCGGCTCGGTTAATGCCCGCACGAGCTCGGGAGCCTTTACCGGCGATCAGCCTTTCTACGGGACTCTGGATCAGCGCGAATTCACCCCGATCAAGATCGGCGGCACCGCTGAGCAGTCACAGGCGATCCAAGCCTATTGCCGTCAAACCTTGGCCCTTGGCTAGCTCGTCGAGCCGCTGCTCTCTTCTGAGCGGTGGTCGAGCCTGAGGGTCAGACAGCAGGCAGAGCCCCCGCTGCGCAAGAAGGCCTGTAGCGGCGTGGTCAGCACCGTGAAGCCGCGCTCTTCGACCTTGCGCCGGAATGCGTCGGTGCACGACGACAGCACCAGGCAGTGGTCGAATGAGACGGCATTGGCCGAGAATTTTGCAGCTTCGTCGTGATCGAGCGCGACGCGCTGCACAGGCTCGACCCGCTCCTGGATTGCGCGGAGCGCCTCCCCGGTGAATGCCCTTGGGTAGTAGATCACGTCGCCCGTTGGCAGCGCGCAGAACGCTGTGTCGAGGTGGTAGAAGCTGGCGCTCGCCAGTTCCAGCGCCACGCATTCGACGCCGAATTGATCGGCGACGATGCCAGAAGCGGCGCGGTCGGAGCGTTGACCGCAGCCCATCCAGAACTGGCCGCGGTGCGCATCCCAGATGCAGTCGCCAGCGCCTTCGAGCACGATGTCCTTCGGCAACTCCTCGACCAAGGAGAGCCGGGCTTGCGCCTGCAAAGCATCGAAGGTGCCGGCGAAGACAGGCTCCTCGCGCTTCCTCTCAGGATGGCGGAACCGCGACAGAAGAGCCTTGCCGTCGAGCACGATGGCGGCGTTGGCGGTGAACACGAGATCAGGAAGGTCAGGCTGTGGATCGACGAACTCGATTGCGGCACCTTTGCCGATGAGCGTGTCGTGGAAGGCGGCCCATTGCCGGTCAGCGAGGCCCCAGAGGTCGCGCTCGGCGCTTGCCCAGTCTTGCGGGTCCATCCACGGATTGATGGTGTAGCTGACCGCGTAATATTGCGGGCGGCACATCAGGAAGCGCGGCTGCGCTCCAGAATTTGTCGGTTGGCCTCTCACCCGCCCCCCATCGCGAATGACGGGCAAATTTACCGCGTGAGGCGCCTCCAAGCTAGGCGCTCAGCCGACGCGACGCCTGCCTATCCAAAGGAATTTGGGGCTGAAAAAGTGGGGCGGTCGCCAAAAGCCCTGAGGTCGCGCAGTCATTCAAGCAGTGCGATCACGCCCGCCCCTGCCGCTATCGCAAGTATCCAGAGTGCGACACCCACCTCCGGCCCGGCATATCGGTACCGCAGGATGCGGTTAGCCACCATCCTTCGGTCGTCGTCGAAGCCGAGCGATGCTGCACAGCCGCGCTCAAGTTCCCAGTCGGACATTGCCTCGAGCT
>DATFVP010000176.1:0-9694 GCA_035260285.1 Methyloceanibacter sp. | reverse complement strand
ACGCCATATTGGTTGAACAGCTTGTCGTCGCCTTCGACCAAAACCTTGAAGTCGTCCTTATTGGCGAAGGCAAGCCACGTACCCCGATCCGTCAGCGCATAGGCTTGCTTCCCGACCGCTATGTTTAGGGTGGCGCCCATGTCGGAGCCGGTCTCCAAATACCAGCTGCCGCTATCGGATCTATGCCAGCCTGCTGCCATAGCTTCAGCTCAGCCTTGTGAGTGCCCGAGTCATCCGCCCGGGAGGCAAAAGGAGCCTTTGCCTCGGCAATCTTCTTCAAGGCGTCCGGCGCTTGTTTCATTCCGGCAATCCGAGCGGGATCGGCCGCAGGGCCGACAAGAATGAAATCGTTATACATGACGGGATAGCGCTTCACGCCCCAGCCGTCCGCCACGAATTTCTCCTCATCAGGCTGCGAGTGCACCAGCACCACATCACCGTCGCCTTTCTCGGCGTTCTTCAAGGCTTGCCCCGTGCCCACCGCGACCACGCGCACCTCGATTCCGGTCTTCTTCGTGAAGATCGGCAAAATGTGCTCGAAAAGGCCGGAGTTCTGAGTCGAGGTCGTCGACTGGACGATGATGAAATTGTCCGCGGCCCGGGAAATTGGGATCGCGAGACTGAGGAGCGCGAAGGTTGCGAGAGCGAGTTTCAGAATGTCACGGCGTCCGAATGCACCCCGCATGAGGGTTCTCCCATGTCAAAGCACGAGGCCGCCCGCCATGAAGGCTCGTGCCGTATCACTTTCAGGGTGGTCGAAGAAGCGACCCGCAGGCTGATGCTCGATGAGTCGGCCGTGATGCAAAAAGATGACGTCTTGGGCAAGCCTTCGTGCCTGGCCCACGTCATGGGTCACGACGATGACTTTGATGCCGCGGTGCTTGGCGCCGATAAACAGCCGCTCGATGTCGAGCGTCGAAGCGGGATCGAGGCTGGCAGTCGGCTCATCGAGTAAGAGCACCTCGGGATCGAGGCTGAGGGCGCGAGCAAGACAGAGCCGCTGCTGTTCGCCACCGGAAAGCACCCTTGCGGGTGTAAAAGCGTGGCGCTCCAGCCCGGCAAGCTCCAAGGCTTGCTGCGCCCGTGAATTCCGTTCGCTACGCGCAATGCCGCGCAACCCAAGTGCATAGGTGATATTGGCGGCAGACGTCCGGCGGAGCAGCACGGGCTTTTGGAAGACCATTGCCTGACGACGCCGGATCTCGTCATCCATCGGCCTGCCTCCCCATAGGATAATGCCATCGGTCGGCGCGACCAGTCCGTGCACCAGTCGAAGCAACAGGCTCTTGCCCGCGCCATTCGGCCCAAGAATGACCGTGATGCCTGGCTCCTCCACTTTAAGGTCGACGCTGTCAATCAACCGTCGTCCGCCTGTTTCAAGAGAGAGGCGCCTGAGCTCGAGCGGCAACACGTGCCCCGCAGAAGGAGCACCGGTGTCCAGTGCGACTAGGGATCTTGTCTGTTCAAGCATAGGCAAAGTGGGCGGCAAGCCTTCTAATGCTCATCAGGGCGATATTGACGACAAGCGCAATGGCAAGAAGGATCATTCCGAGAGCGAGGGCAAGGGCAATATTGCCTTTCGATGTTTCGAGCGCAATTGCCGTAGTCATGGTTCGCGTCACATGATCGATGTTGCCACCTACGATCATGACCGCGCCGACCTCGGCGATGGCGCGGCCAAAACCCGCAAGCACTGCCGTGGTCAACCGATAGCGGCCATCCCAAAGGAGCGTCGTCACCATCTCTGCCGATGACGCTCCGAGGGAGCGCAGCTGATCGCGGTACTCCTCGAGCAAGTCCTCGCAGGTTTGCCGCGTCAGTGCAGCGACAATGGGGGTGATCAAAATAGCTTGGGCAATGATCATAGCCCCGGGCGTGTAGAGCAGCTGCAGCACCCCAAGCGGACCCGCGTTGGACAGCAGCAGGTAGACGATCAGGCCCGCCACAACGGGCGGAAGCCCCATGAGCGCATTCAGGAGCGCGGCCACTGCGCCGCGTCCAGGGAAGCGGTACACCGCCAGCACTCCACCCACGGCAAAGCCGAGGAGGGTGGCGATAGCCACAGCGGTCAGCGTGACCTTGAGGGACAGCGCTATGATTTGGAGGAGCTGCGAATCGAGCGTGACGATTTGCCGTAAGGCAGATGCGAAGGCTTGGGAGAGGTCCAACATTTGGGATCCCTTGGAACATCGAGGAAAGACACCAAGTACAGCTTGAGATTAGTTCCGGCGACCCGGGAAAAGAAGGCGGTGATGAGGCTTACTTGCCGGTCGGCGCCAAGCGCGGTAAGGGTTTGGTGACATGGCTAAGCCGTTGGCCGGTCTGGCTCCATGGGTCGCGACAGAATGGAGAAGGGTAGCGTGGAGCGGAAGACCGCAACCAACGGGGGCTCGGACCGGCGGGCCCTCAATGTTGGCTCGCGGAAGCGCGCGCGAGCTTTCCCCAAGGGGCGGCAGCTTGACGGGAACGCGCTCCGCGAGGTTCGCGAACTCGTTGGCTCTAGGCCTCGCCGGCCGGATCTCCTCATCGAATTCCTCCATCTGATCCAGGATCGCTACCACTGCCTTTCGGCCCGCCATTTGCGCGCGCTATGCGATGAGATGCGCCTTCCGCAGGCAGCGGTCTACGAGGTCGCAACCTTCTATTCCCATTTCGATGTGTTGAAAGAGGGTGAGACTCCGCCGCCACCAACCACAATTCGAGTTTGCGATTCGATCACCTGCGAGCTGAAGGGCGCAGAGGCGCTGCTCGCCTCGCTGAAGGCGCGCGAGAATCCTTCCTCGGTGCGCGTTCTCAGGGCTCCCTGCATGGGCCGCTGCGACACCGCGCCGGTGTGCGAGGTGGGGCACCTGCATGTCGATTACGCCACAGTCGATTCCGTGCAGGCGGTAGTGGAGAGCAGCAGGCGCGAGCCCGAGATTCCGGCTTATCAGAATTTGGCGGAGTATCGGGCGGCGGGGGGCTACGCCATTCTCGAGAGCTGCCGTTCCAGCTCGCGTAGCGTTGATGCGGTCATCAGCGAACTCTCTGATGGAGGGCTGAGAGGTTTGGGCGGGGCGGGATTCCCAACCGGGCGCAAGTGGCAGATCGTACGCTCCTATCCAGGTCCCCGATTGATGACCATCAACGGCGACGAGGGCGAGCCCGGCACATTCAAGGACCGCTTCTATCTCGAGCGCGAGCCTCACTCGATGTTCGAAGGCGCGCTGATCGCGGCTTGGGCGGTCGATGCCGAGCGCATCTACCTCTATATGCGTGACGAATATCCAGCAGTACTGCACATCCTCGGCCATGAGATCGCCGCGCTCGAAGACGCCGGCTTGATCAAGCCTGGTCAAATCGAGTTACGCCGCGGCGCCGGCGCGTATATTTGCGGCGAAGAGTCGGCGATGATCGAATCGATCGAAGGCAAGCGCGGCTATCCGCGCAACCGGCCGCCTTATATCGCCGAGGTCGGGCTGTTCGGCCGTCCGACCCTCAACCAGAATGTCGAGACGCTCCATTGGGTACCGAAAATTCTGGCCAAAGGCGCGAAATGGTTTGCCGACCACGGCATTAATGGCGCCAAAGGCTTGCGCTCATGGTCGGTCTCCGGGCGCGTTAAGAAGCCTGGCGTGATCGTGGCCCCTGCCGGGATCACTTGTCGGGAGCTGATCGAGCTCGCCGGCGGCATCGAGGATGGACAAACCTTCAAGGCATATCTGCCTGGCGGTGCCTCGGGGGGCATTCTGCCCGCCAGCCTTGCAGATCTGCCGCTCGATTTCGGAACCCTGGACAAATACGGCTCGTTCGTCGGTAGCCATGCCATCGTCATCTTCTCCGAAGGCGACGACATCGGCGCGGTGGTGCTCAACCTTTTGCGCTTCTTCAAGGACGAATCTTGCGGCCAATGCACGCCATGCCGTGTGGGCTGTGACAAGGCGGTAGCGCTGCTTGAGCGTGACGATTGGGATGCGGAGCTGTTGAACGAGCTTGCCCAGGCCATGCGCGACGCGTCGATTTGCGGGCTTGGCCAGGCCGCGCCCAATGCCTTCATCACCGCCATGGAGCATTTCTCGGATGAGCGAGCCCAAACGAGGGTGGCCGGTCAACCGGATCGATGATGTCAGGCAGCAGGGGCCGACAAGTAGCGAAAGCATGAGGCCATGACCGATCAACTGCTCTTCACTCTCGACGGAAACGTGGTCGCCGCCAGACCGGGAGAAACCATCTGGCAAGTCGCCAATCGCGAAGGCATCGACATCCCGCATCTATGCTGGCTGCCGGAGCCCGGCTACCGGGCCGACGGCAATTGCCGCGCCTGCATGGTCGAGGTCGAGGGCGAGCGTGTTCTGACAGCCTCCTGCATTCGCAAGCCTACACCGAACATGGTGGTGAAGACCGCGACCGATCGCGCCGTAAAAGCCCGCCGCATGGTGATGGAACTGCTGCTCGCCGATCAGCCGCCACGGGAGGATTCGCCTGACCGGGTTTCCCCCTTCTGGCATTGGGCGGAGGTTCAGGGGCTCGCCGCCTCCCGCTTTCCCGCCCATGGAATTCTGAAGCCCGACCTGTCGCATCCCGCCATGGCGGTCAACCTTGACGCCTGCATCGATTGTGGGCTCTGCGTACGCGCCTGCCGCGAGGTCCAGGTCAATGACGTGATCGGAATGGCCTTCCGCAATATCGACGCCAAGCCGGTGTTCGACTTCGACGATCCCATGGGGCTGTCCACTTGCGTCGCCTGCGGAGAATGCGTGCAGGCCTGTCCCACCGGCGCGCTCATGCCGAAATCGATCGTCGATCCGATCACCCAGCATGGCAGCCGCGAGGTGGATCGCGAGGTTCACTCGGTCTGCCCCTATTGCGGTGTCGGCTGCCAGATCGACTATCAGATCAAGGATAACACTATCGCCTTCGTGCAAGGCCGCAACGGCTATTCCAATGAAAATCGCCTATGCGTCAAAGGCCGATTTGGCTTCGACTATGTGAAGAATCCGCAACGACTGATGAAGCCGCTGATCCGGAAGCCCGGACTGCCAAAACGGCTCGATATCGATCCCTCGAACCCACTCACGCATTTTCGCGAGGCAAGCTGGGACGAGGCGCTGGACGTCGCAGCGAAGGGGCTTGCCCGGACAGCCAAGGAACATGGCGAGGGCACCATCGCCGGCTTCGGCTCAGCCAAATGCTCCAATGAAGAGGCCTATCTGTTCCAGAAGTTGATCCGCACCCGCTTCCGCAACAACAATATCGATCACTGCACGCGGCTCTGCCATGCCTCGTCGGTGGCGGCGCTCATCGAAGGCATCGGCTCCGGAGCGGTGACAGCCACCTTTAACGAGGTGGAGCACGCCGATGTCATCATGATCATCGGCGCTAACCCGACGGAGAATCATCCGGTCGCCGCGACCTTTTTCAAGCAGGCGGCCAAGCGCGGCGCCACGCTGATCGTCATTGACCCGCGGGGCTCAGCGCTGCGCGAGCACGCGACCTACATGCTGCAATTCAAGCCGGCGAGCGACGTGGCACTCCTCAACGCATTTATGCATGTGATCGTTGAGGAGAACCTCTACGACGTCCAGTATCTTCAGGCCTATACCGAGAATTTCGAGCGCCTGAAGGAGCATCTTTCGAGCTACAGCCCTGAGTCGGTGGCCGACATTTGCGGCATCGACGCCAAGACCATTCGTGAAGTCGCGCGCGCTTTCGGACGCGCCGAACGCGCCATGATCTTCTGGGGCATGGGCATCTCGCAGCATGTGCACGGCACCAACAATGCGCGCTGCCTGATTGCGCTTGCCTTGATGTGCGGCCAAGTCGGCAGGCCCGGCACTGGTCTCCATCCGTTGCGCGGGCAGAACAACGTGCAGGGCGCCTCCGATGCGGGGCTGATCCCGATGTTCTATCCGGACTATGCCGACGTTACGAGCGAGGAGATCCACAAGAAATACGAGGAGCTGTGGCGGACGCCGCTGTCAAAGACAACCGGCCTTACTGTGGTCGAGATCATCAACGCAGCGAACGCAGGCAAAATTCGCGGCATGTACATTCAGGGCGAGAACCCTGCCATGTCAGACCCCGACCTCGATCATGCGCGGGCAGGCATTGCCAAGCTCGAGCACCTCGTGGTGCAGGATATCTTCCTGACCGAAACGGCGATGATGGCCGACGTCGTGCTTCCCTCCTCGGCATGGCCCGAAAAAACCGGCACGGTCACCAATACGAACCGCCAAGTACAGATGGGCCGCAAGGCGCTGGACCTGCCAGGCGACACCCGCGACGATCTTTGGATCATTGTCGAGATGGCCAAGCGTCTGGGTCTCGATTGGACCTACACCCATCCTTCCGAGGTGTTCGCCGAGATGAAGCTTGCCATGCCGTCGCTCGACAACATTACCTGGGAACGGTTGGAGCATGAATCCTCCATCATCTATCCCTGTCCTGAGCCCGATCATCCGGGCGAGACGATCGTTTTCGGCGATGGTTTTCCGACCAAGTCAGGCCGGGCCAAGCTCGTGCCGGCCGATATCTTGCCGCCCGCTGAGGTCCCCGACCACGAATATCCCTTGGTGCTGATGACCGGTCGGCAGCTCGAGCATTGGCACACCGGGGCCATGACGCGGCGTGCCGAGGTGCTTGATCTGTTGGAACCAGGCCCGACCGCGAGTCTCAACCCCGCAACGTTGGGCCGTTACGACGTAGAGCCCGGCCAAACGATGCGGGTGACCACGCGACGGGGAAGCATCCTGCTTACTGCCCGTGCCGACCGGCACGTCCAGGAGGGCACGATCTTCATCCCGTTCGCTTATGTGGAGGCTGCGGCGAACGTGCTCACCAATCCGCAGCTCGATCCGATCGGGAAGATCCCAGAGTATAAATATTGCGCGGTGAGGATCGAGCGAGCCCACGGCAGGGAATGTCCCGAGGTCGAGTTAAGCCGGAACGTGACAGCGTCCGGTCTGTAGGCCTAGTCTCTCAGCATGGTTTTGCCTGAATCTGTCGTCGGCGTCCTACTTGCAGGCGGCAAATCGAGCCGCATGGGTGGCGGAGACAAATGCTTGTTGCCGCTCGCCGGCAAGCCAATGCTCACCCACGTCATCGAGCGCCTGAGACCTCAGGTCTCCGATCTCGTGCTCAACGCTAATGGCGATGTGAGCCGGTTTGCAGCCTTCGGCTTGCCGATGGTCGTGGACCGCCTCGGCTGCCAGGCGGGACCTCTCGCGGGCGTCCATGCCGGCATCCAATGGGCGACAGCCAATCGGCCTGGGAGCCGATTTGTGATCACCGCCGCGACAGACACGCCGTTTTTTCCCACCGATCTCGTGGCGCGGTTTCTGGCAAGTCTGGAAGGAGGCGAGCCAAAGCTCCTGGTGGCGCAGTCGGAGGAGGGAGTGCATCCGGTCTTCGGGCTGTGGCCCGTGTCGCTTGCGCCTGCGATCGAAGCGTCGCTTGCAGGCGGCATGCGAAAAGTCCAGGCATGGGTCCGTGAGCATCAGGCCGAAAAGATCTTCTTTCCAAGTAGGGAGATGGGCGGCCGCAAGAGCGATCCCTTCTTCAACCTCAACCGTCCAGAGGAGCTCGCCGAGGCCGAAGTGCTTCTGCGAGGAGAAGTCGCATGAGGCCACCTGTCTTCGGGATTGCCGGTTGGCAGAATTCAGGAAAGACGACCATGGCGGCGCGGCTCGTTACCGAACTCACCGGGCGTGGTTATGCCATAACCGCCATCAAGCACGCGCATGAGAGCTTCGATATCGACCACCCTGGCCGCGACTCGTACCGGCTAAGGGAGGCAGGCGCGCGAAGGGTTGTCTTGTCATCGCCCAAGCGTTGGGCGCTTATGCATGAGCTTGGCGGTAGTCCGGAAATGTCCTTCAACGACGTCCTGTCCGAAGCCGGAACCTGCGACTTGATTTTGGTCGAAGGCTTCAAGCGCGAGCCGTTTCCAAAGATCGAACTTCGCAGGGAGGGCAGTGCCTCGCGGCAACCGCTCACCGGCGTGCCGGAAATTGTCGCGGTTGCCTCGGACCGACCTAGCGATGAGACAGGGTCCCTTCCCATCTTCCATCTGGATGACATACGAGGAATTTCCGATTTCATTGCTAGACATCTCAACCTTACACCGCGATGACCCTCAAGCTCGCCGATGATTGCTTCGTCCTCGACAAGGACCGGCTTCCGCATGGTGAGGCGCTTGCCATCCTGAAGTCCCGGGTGCGGCGGGTCGTTGAGGTGGAAGAGGTCACGTTGGAGAGCGCCGCTGGACGCTATCTTGCCGAAGCCATCGTTGCGCCCAGGCCTATCCCATCCCACGACAACGCCGCGGTTGACGGCTACTCCTTCGCCCACACCTCTTATGACAAAGCGCAAGGGACACGCTTCAAGGTCGTAGGTGAAACCTCAGCGGGGCATCCCTTTACGGAAGCGCCTCCGCCCGACAGCGCGGTGCGCATCTTCACCGGCGCGGTAATGCCAAGCGGGCATGATACCGTCGCCATGCAGGAATTTGTGGGCATCAAGGAGCAGGACGGGCAGTGGTTTGCAACTGTGCCCGGCGGCTTGAAGCAAGGTGTAAATCGTAGGCTCGCCGGTGAGGATTCCAAGCAGGGTGCCGTCCTGGTGGAGCCAGGTATGCGGCTCAGACCTCAAGACGTGGCGACCGCCGCCGCCTGCGGTCTCGATAGGATTCGCTGCTACGCGCCCCTTCGGGTCGCCATCCTTTCAACCGGCGACGAGATCCTGCGCCCGGGAGACGTCTTCGAGCAAGGCAAGGTCTATGACGCCAATGCACCGATGCTGGACGGCTTGATCAAGTCCGTGGGCGCCCAGCCGGCGGCTCTTGGGGTGCTTGAGGATGATGCGGATCGCGTACGCGGCGCTCTCAAAGACGCCGCATCCTGTTACGACGTGCTCGTGATTTCTGGCGGAGCGAGTCAGGGCGCCGAGGATCATGTGGCGAAGACAATCGGTGACATGGGAAAGCGTCACCTTTGGCAGATTGCGATCAAGCCGGGACGTCCGATGAGCTTCGGTCAGATCGGTGATTGTGTAGTTCTCAGCCTCCCGGGCAATCCGGTTGCCGTCTTTGTGTGTTTCCTCATGTATGTGAGGCCGGTGCTTGCGCGCCTTGCGGGTGGTGAGTGGCCTGAACCCGTGCGCTATCCTTTGCCTGCCGCATTCACACAGAACAAGAAGGCAGGACGGCGTGAGTTTTGGCGCGCACGCTTGGTGATGAACGAGGGGCGACTCTCAGTTGCCAAGTTTCCTCGCGACGGATCGGGGTTGATCTCGTCTTTGCGAGATGCCGATGGCCTTATCGAAATTCCCGAGGAGGTGAGCGAGGTAAAGGAGGGCAACACGGTCGACTTCATACCGTTTGCTGAGCTCGGCCTATAGCCGACCCATCCGCATCGCGTGAACGGTTCGAATAGCAAAGCATGTAGTGGAATGGCTGACTAGAGATCCAAGTGGTTCCAATTGAACCCTACAGTGATGAAGGGGAAAGATGCGCCTGCGTTGTGGTGGAGCACGATGCCGGCAAGCCCAAACCGTGCCCTAACTCGAAGGATGTCACTTCAGTTGCTCGATGGTCTTCTCAAAATGGGAATACGCAGCTCTGATCTGTTCATCGATCAGAGTCGCACGCTCCTGTAAATCGCTCCGAATGTCCCGCATTGGATGCCCCCTTCAGAACTTGGCCTGTTAGACGAAAGTT
>DATFVP010000175.1:0-2517 GCA_035260285.1 Methyloceanibacter sp. | reverse complement strand
CCCCGAAAGCGGACATCGCGAGCCTGACTCGACATGTCCGCTTCGTGCCAACAAAAGACATTCACCTGCGGACCATGACTTATGGTGGTAGCCCCGCTTCACGCCAGGCCTCCACTATGGGCTTGGCCAGCGCGGTCGGAAGCGCCAGGGCGGAGCAGAATCCAATCGCGCTGAAGGATGGTTGTAGCTCCAGCACGCGCTTGGCAGCTGCTCTTGCTTCTTCCATGCGACCAAGCTTGGCTAACGGTGCCGCCAGCAGGCCGTGCGACACGCTGAAGCCGGGACTGGATTGGATCGAGCGACGGGCAGCACTCGCCGCCTCTTCGTAACGCCCGCGCAGGAAATGGCCGACGGCCAACCCGTGGTAGGCAATATAATCCAGCCTGTCGACCGGGCTGAGGCGAAGCCCGCGTTCGGCCCACTCGATCGCGCGCTCTGCCTCGCCGCCCCACGCGAGCGCCACGGAGCCAAGGGATAAGGCGAAAGAGCAAGACGGACTGAGCGCAAGCGCCCTCTCAAAGGCTTCGAACGCCGTGACGCGGTCATGCTCCACCATCGCAATGGCAAACGCACCGAGCGCGAGTGCCGTCGCGTCGTCGCGTCCATGCTCGACAGCTCCATGGCCATGGCGGATTGCCGCAGCGCGGTTCTCATCGCTTCCGCCAGCACGCAGAAAGAGAATCTCCTGGCACCACGCGAGCAAACCGTGTGCACTGGCGTAATCGGGCTCTAGCGCCAGCGCCTGTTCGAGAAGAGGGACAGCTTTGGCTGCATCCTCTGGCATCGCAGCGTAGACGTGCGGAAGCGCGCGTAGAACGAGGTCATAGGCGTCGAGGCTGTCGGGACGTTTGCGCTTGACTCGCTCGATCTCTGCTGCACGCAGGCTCGGCTCGATCGCGCCGACCACGCTCAGGGTGATCTCGTCCTCAAGGGCAAAAATGTCGTCGAGAGGGCGGTCATACCGCTCGGCCCACACATGAATGCCAGTTTCAGCCTCCACTACCTGCGCGCCGATGCGGACCCGCTTGCCAGCCTTGCGCACGCTGCCTTCGACCACATAGCGCACTCCGAGATCGCGACTGACCTGCTTTACATCCACCGCTCGTCCCTTGTAGGTGAAGCTCGAATTGCGCGCGATGACCAAAAGCCACTTGATACGCGAAAGTCCGGTGATGATGTCTTCGACTACGCCATCGGCGAAATATTCCTGTAGCGGATCGCCGCTCATGTTTTGGAATGGCAGCACGGCGATCGACGGCTTGTCGGGGAGCGGCAATGGAACCTTAGGCTGGGCGGAGCTATCCATCTGTGCCCGGTATATGCGCACAGGCCGCGCGATGTTCTTGAGCTGCTGCTCGCCGGCGTCCTGGAATTGAATATCGAGCTTGTCGCGGACTTGACGGTAGGCATCGTCCGAAATGCAGATGCCACCCGGTTCGGCCATCCCTTCAAGGCGTGCTGCGATGTTCACGCCGTCACCTAAGACGTCGCCATCCTCGATAATGATGTCACCGACGTTGATGCCGATGCGGAGTTTGATTCGCCATTCATCCGGCAGCTTCATGTTCCGCTCAGCCATCGCTCGCTGGACTTCGATGGCGCACCGCATGGCGTCGACGGCGCTTGCAAATTCAACCAGTGCGCCATCACCGGTGGTCTTAAAGATACGACCGCGGTGCTCGCTAACCTTTGGATCAAAGAGCGAATGGCGGAGGCCCTTGATTGCGGTGAGGGTTCCTTCCTCGTCGCGGCCCATCAACCGGCTGTAACCGACCACATCCGCTGCGAGAATCGCAGCTAACCGACGCTCCGCGCGCTCGCTGGCCATTTGGGGTCTCTAGGCTATTCCTTAAGTGCTGGAGTTTATGGTTGGCTATCCAGGGCGTCTATTGAGTGATTACGTCGCCTCCGGGTCACTTTCGTCAGATCGACACAGGCCCGGCGCTCACGGCATGTCCGCTTCGCCGAAAGCGGACAAGTAGAACGAATCGCGCGAAGTCCGCTTTGTGCCAAAAGCAGACATCAGCATGCTCAGCTGCGGTGCCAAAGTTGCAGCGACTGCGGAATCAACCCGGCAAGGCGCGCGGCATTCAGGGCTCGACAGGGAAGTGGGTATCGAACATCTTGCTGACCTCGATCACCTTCTCGCTGGTGAAACCGCCGCCGGCGGCAAGCTCGGAGATCGCTTTGAGGTAATGATCCTGCCCACCCGGCAGGCTCCAAGCCAGCATGCGTCCTGTGATGCCGCCGACGTTCTTGAAGCGGTGCACGACGTTGCGCGGGGTGAAGACGATGCCGCCGGGACCCGCCTTGGCGGTCTCATTGCCGACGGTCACCTCATAGAGCCCCTCGATGATGAACAAAATCTCTTCCTGGTTGAAATGGACATGGTCGGGCGGGCCTTCGCCGGGCTTGTGCCACGCCACGATGACCGAGGTGGCGCCGCCGGTGGCCTCGGTGGTGAGGAGCACAGCCATGTCGAGGCCGAACGGCTTGATCGACAACGCCTGCTTGGGC
>DATFVP010000174.1:0-5268 GCA_035260285.1 Methyloceanibacter sp. | reverse complement strand
CGCCAGAACGCCATCGAGCATCGCTATGCCGAGGCAGGCTGGTTCCGCACGCGCTATTGGCGGCCCGACGTGCATGTCGCGGCCTTTGCCCTTCCCAATTACGTGCGCGAGTTGGTGGAGTAACCCGTACGCCCCGGCTGCAACTCTACAGCCGCTCGAGCTCAGGCAGATCGCCAACAAGCGGACGGCAATAGGCGTGGAGCGCAGCGCTCACATCGTTGGTGCCTGAGATGAACTCGGCCGGCACGTGGCGCGTGCGCCGCGCCACCGCCGAGAGGTCGGCGCGACCACAAGCGCTTGCGTAGCCGTCCGGCGCGTTGCTGGTGCGGATGATGATCACAGATGCGCTTCTGTCGCCGCGTGCGGCAAGCTCTGCGGCATAGCGGCCGACGGCGCGGGCTTCCTGCGCGTCGACCGAGGAGGGATGCGGCCAGCAGCGCTGGATGTAACCAAAG
Source organism: Methyloceanibacter sp. (assembly GCA_035260285.1). Classification (GTDB taxonomy): domain Bacteria; phylum Pseudomonadota; class Alphaproteobacteria; order Rhizobiales; family Methyloligellaceae; genus Methyloceanibacter. Next base: position 4,813 of record DATFVP010000174.1, on the reverse strand, counting down.
GTGTCGGCGCGCACGCGCGGCGCCTTGCCGCCATTCGGGGTAAGCCCAGTCTTGACGAGATCGGCGAGCCCGTCGCCAAGCGCGCCTGAGCCGGAAAGCTGCACATTGCCGTGGGCATCGACCTCGCCCACGCCCCGCATCAGCTTTGGCCCGATTTCCTCGCCGTGCTCGTCGCGGATGCCTTCGCTCACCGCGATCTGGCAGCGCCCGAGCTTGGCGTACACTGCCTCGACGTCGGCGAGGAAGCGGTCAGTGGAGAAGGGCACCTCGGGAAGATAGATGAGGTGCGGCGCCGGCCGGTCGGCTGGATCGGCGCCGTTGCTCGCCGCCCCGCGGGCAAGCGAGGAGGCGGCGGCGAGGAAGCCCGCGTTTCGCCCCATGATCACGTTGATCTTGATGCCGCCGAGGCTCGCATTGTCGAGCGCGTCACCCATCAGCGCGAGCGTCACATAGCGCGCGGCCGAGGGAAATCCCGGCGTGTGATCGTTCTCCACGAGATCGTTGTCGATGGTCTTCGGCACATGGAAGCAGCGGAGATCGTAGCCTGCTTCTGCCGCCTTCTCACTCACGATGCGGCAGGTGTCGGCCGAATCATTGCCGCCGATATAGAAGAAACAGCGGATGTCGTGAGCGCGGGCGCTGTCGAGGATCTTCTGGCAATAGGTCTCGTCTGGTTTATCGCGGGTCGAGCCGAGCGCAGCCGATGGCGTGCGCGCCAACCGCTCGAGTCGCTCGGCGGGGATCGAGGTGAGGTCGATGAGCCCCTCTCCACCGGGTTTGACGATGCCGCGCACCCCGTGGCGCATGCCGAGAATACGTTTCACGTGACCGGTATTGGCGAGGCCGGCTTTCAGGCCTTCGATGACGCCGACCAACGACTGGTTGATCACCGCGGTCGGGCCGCCTGACTGGCCGATTGCCGCATTTCCGGAAACAAGATCAGCCACCGAACCTCACTCCCTGCCGGGCAAAGTTCGTGCACAATGCCCGCGCCAGGGAGTGAGATCAAGCCGATGTGCCTGCCTATGCGGCGTGCCGCTTGGCGCCCACGGTGCGTCCGAGGAACTCCCGGATCGCGTTCGCGATGTCGACGGCGTGGGTCTCGAGTGCAAAATGGCCGGTGTCTAAGAAATGCACTTCGGCGTTGGGATTGTCGCGCCTGAACGCCTCGGCGCCGGGCGGTAGAAAGAACGGATCGTTCTTGCCCCACACCGCGAGCAAAGGCGGCTTGCGCTCGGCAAAATAGGCCTGGAACTTGGGATAGAGGGCGACGTTGCTGGCATAGTCGAGGAACAGATCGAGCTGGATGTCGTCGTTGCCAGGGCGGGAAAGCAGCGCGCTGTCCAGAGTGTAGGATTCCGGCGCGACCTCAGCCGGATCAGCGACGCCGTGCGTATATTGCCACTTCGTTGCCTCAGGAGTGAAGAGCGAGCGGAGCTCCTTGCGGTTCGCAGGAGTCGGATCCTGCCAATAGCGCTGGATCGGCGACCAGCCGCCGCTCAAGCCTTCCTCGTAGGCATTGCCGTTCTGCGAAATGATCGCCGTGACTCTCTCGGGGCAGGACACCGCCAAGCGAAAACCCACCGGGGCGCCGTAGTCGAAGACATAGATGGCGTACTGTTTGAGACGGATTGCGACGGTGAAGTCCTCGATCACCTTCGCCAGATTGTCAAACTTGTAAGCGAAGTGCTGGCGGTCGGGCGCCACGGTGAAGCCGAAGCCTGGAAGGTCAGGCGCCACTACATGGTAGCGGTCCGCAAGCAACGGGATAAGGTTGCGGAACATATGCGAGGAGGTTGGGAACCCGTGCAGCATCAGGAGCGTAGGATGCTGCGGATCGCCCGCCTCTCGATAAAAGATCGTCGCTGGCCCGATCTTCACGTTGCGATAGCGTATCCTGGCCTGGGAGGTATCGGGGAGATGGGTCATTGCAAGTCTCCATTGGGGGTTGGGCATTGGTGCCTGGACCCTAGATAGAGTCTTGCAAATCGAGCTGTAATCCCTCCATTTCAGGAGTGACTCTTCTGAATATCGGAACAATAAAGCGGATGGCGAGATTTGCCTGAGAGCGTGACCAATCACGGCGGGGCCTGGCCGGAATTGCCCTACGCCGCCTGGAAGGACACCTATGCCACGCTGCATCTGTGGACGCAGATCGTTGGCAAGATCCGCTTGGCTCAGACGCCCTGGCTCAATCATTCCTGGCATGTGGTGCTCTATGTGACGCCGCGCGGGCTGACCACGTCGCCGATCCCCTACGGCTATCGGACCTTTGAGCTCGATTTCGATTTCCTAGACCATAAGCTGCGGGCATCGGTGAGCGACGGCGGTCAGAAGGAGATTGGGCTCTTCCCGCGCTCCGTCGCCGACTTCTACACCGACGTCATGCGCGTCCTCGCGGAGCTCGGCGTCGAGGTCCGCATCAATGAGCTGCCGAACGAGGTTCCCGACGCGATCCGCTTCAGCGAGGACCATGTCCACGCCTCCTATGACCGCTACTACACGGGGCGCTGCTGGCGCATTCTCGTGCAGTCGGCGCGGGTGATGAGCAGGTTCCGCACGGGCTTTATCGGCAAATGCAGCCCGGTCCATTTCTTCTGGGGCAGTTTCGATCTGGCGGTAACCCGCTTCTCTGGTCGCAAGGCGCCGCCGTTCACGCCGAGCGGTGCCGTGCCCAACATGCCGGCGGCGGTCGAGCTCGATGCCTACTCGCACGAATGTTCGAGTGCCGGCTTCTGGCCTGGTGGACAAGGCGTCGACTACCCGGCCTTCTATGCCTATGCCTCGCCGGCGCCGGATGGCTTTTCGACGGCTTCCATCCGTCCGGCCGGTGCCTTCTGGAACAAAGATCTCGGCCAATACAATCTGCCCTACGACGCCGTACGCACCGCCGGCGATCCGGAGCAGGCGCTCATGGACTTCCTGATGAGCACCTATGAAGCTGCCGCCTCGCTCGGCAATTGGGACCGCGCCGCGCTCGAATGCCCTCTCGGGGTGCCCGGCATCCCCCGCGAGGTCTGACGACGGATTCTCGTACAGGTCACGCGCCGAAGATGTAGCGGCTGCCGGTGTAGGAGCGAATTAACTTGCCCGGCATTTCCTTCTGCACGATGTCGCTGAACATCTCCCCGCTGCAGTGCATGGGGATGACACAGTCGGGGCTCAGCTCCTTCAACGCCGCCACAGTCTCTCGCACGTAATCTTCCTTGTGCGGCGCCAAATGCATTCCGCCAAGCACTGCATGCACTTTCTCTATTCCGGAGATGTCGATTGCGCGTTTGACCGAATTCACCACCCCGCGGTGACCGCACGACGTGATCACTATCAGGCCGCGGCCTTTAACGTTGAAGCAGGTGGCGAGTTCATGCTCGAAATCGTCCGGAACTACGTGGGCCGCGCGCTTCTCCTCTGGAAGCTTGTCGGGGAAGCAACCGATCCCATCGTGCATGCCGATGGTCATTCGTGTCGGCGCCAACACTTTTTCGAAAGTTGCAAGAGGGATCCGACCAGTGGTGAAGGCATGGTCGGCTAGTACGGCCGGTGCTTCCGCGAACACCACTTTCAACTTGGCATCGGCCAGAGCTTTGCGGTCGAGGTAGCCGAAGTCCTGCGGCTCGCCGACGATCCATTCGCGGGTGCAGAAACATTCTTCGCCGCCCAGATAAAGGGGAAGTTGGGTCCGGAGTTTGCCGCGGTTCTGTTGCAGGAAGCCGACCAGGCCGCCGAAATGATCATAGTGCCCGTGGCTCAAAATCAGCGCATCGATGCTTTCGGGTCCGATCCCGAGCATGTGAAGATTGTTGTTGAGGGTTTCGGGCGTGAATCCGAAATCGAGCAGCATGTTGCGGGTCTCATTGCGGCGCGTCGATTCGAGGTGCATGGCCAGTCCGAATTCGCCGAGAAGTGATTTTCCGGCAGGCGGCATGCCGAAGCGCTGGACCTCTACTTGACCCACCGTCGCGTTGGGCGTGATGGTCAACTGATAGCTGTCAGTGACAACCCGCACCGCCAAGCGATCTACTTCTGGCACCGGCCCGCGCAGGACCTCTGCCCGTGCAGGCTTCGCTCCCTCAAGCAGAGCGGCCACTATGTAGCCCAACAATGCGGCGCTGCCGCCGCACAATACGTCGCGACGGAGTACTCCTGAATCATGGTGATCGGGCGACAAGGCGTTCACGATTGGGGCCGGTCGTGTTGCTAGCCTGCCCAGCAATCATAGCAGCACTGGAACGCAAGAGAGCAGGGTTCAACGGGACGCAGCCGAGCTAGGCAAACCTCAACGTCAACGACTTAATCCAGCCGCAGCAGGTGCAGGCTGAAGAGGCGGTCGGCATCGGTCCAGGCGTGGGCCGGGGACCAGCGGGCACTTCTCGCGAGCGCCTGGAACTCCTCAACGGAATACTTGTGCGAATTCTCGGTGTGGATGCGCTCGCCTTTGGCCAAACTGAAGGAGCGGCCCAGCACCCGCACCGTCTGGCGCGCCAAACTCACGAGATGCATCTCGATGCGGCCGCGTGTCTCATCATAGATCGCGTCATGGACGAAGCGATCAACCTCGATGTCGCCGTCGAGCTCGCGATTGATGCGCTCGAGCAGATTGAGGTTGAAGGAAGCGGTGACCCCGCGACGATCGTTATAGGCTGGTATCAGGATCGCCGGGTCCTTCTTGAGATCGACGCCGACGAGAAACGCCGCGTCCCGGCCAAGGAGACGCGCCGCATTGGCGAGGAAGTCTCTCGCGTCGGCCTGAGTGAGATTGCCGATGGTCGAGCCCGAGAAGAAGCCGAGCTTGCGGGAGCGCCGAGCGGCAACC
>DATFVP010000173.1:0-2915 GCA_035260285.1 Methyloceanibacter sp. | reverse complement strand
GCACCCAAGCCGGTCGGCATCGACGCACGCGATCCGCATTTGGCGTCCGACGATGCTGGGATCGCCGGGGGCGCCGATGCTGTTAGGGTCGAGGGCGAGGAGGTTTTCGCTGAGCAAGACCGCGACGACCGACTATGGGAGCCGGGCGCGCCGCCACCGGCCGCTATTCCATCGGCTAACTGCTTTCCTCTTGAGTCCTCAATTCCCGGTGCCATCCACCTAATGATCGAGGCGATCCAGGGGAACGGGATCGGAACCGAGCGGAAGAAGCTCTAACCGCCGCTCTGGTTACGGACGCCTTGGCCGCTTCTTCGACTGCGATGGCGCGGGCTGTGCCGCCGGTGGAGGTGGCGGTGTCACCGCCTGTGTCGCGGTCGGATCGGTTGTCGTAGGCGCTGCTTGCGGCTGAGTCACACCGGCTTCAGCCGGCGGCGCTCCCGGCACTGGGGCAGCAGTCCCATCTTGCGTTGGCGCACCGGGGACCGCACCAGACTGCTCCGGCACGCCGAGCGTTGCGGTGGGAGGAGGCGGCGGCGCCATTGGCTTCCGCTCGGTCTCGATCTTGTCCTTCAGCGTGGCGAGAGCGTCGCGGTATTCGGCCCCGATATAGCGATCGAGCAGCAACCCCTTCCAGCGCTTGAGCGGACTCGTGCCCGACTCGTAGCCGAAGCCCCACGTCACCTTACTGCCGGAGCCCGAGGGCACGATCTCGTAGTAGCTCGTTCCATCCAAGCCATTGAAGTTCACGGCAAGATCAATATGCCGGTTTGGGTTGCTCTCGACGATTTCCATGCTGCCGGTACCCACGGACGGCCTGCTGCTCGTCCACTCGACCTTCGCGCCCTTGCCTTGCTCCGGACCGGAATAGGCCACGGTGAGTTGCGGATCGCGGGCAGCCCATGGCGACCAATCGGCGAAGCTGTGCACATTGTTGAGATAAGGGAAGACGGCGGACTCAGGCGCATTGATCACCACCGACCGCGCCACCGTCACATGTCCGGGAAGCGCAAGCGCCACGCCGGCCAAGATCACGGCGAGAGCACAAAGCCCAAGGATCAACCGCATGATCGGACGCATCGCTTCTTTCCTCCGTTGTGCCCAGACGACTTGGCCCGGGGCGTCCGGCCTGTGCGCAAGCAGGCCAAGCGCCTCGCTTTTTGACAAGAAACGATTACATTTCGCCCGTCAATAAGAGGGAGGGCTGGAGATGAATTTGTCACCGCCGACCACCGCGGTTTTCGTCATTTCGCTGATTTTGGCGGTCCTCGCCATTATCGGCACGTTCGTCGCAATTCCCTTGATCAGCGCCAATGCCTTTTGGGTGGCCATCATCGCCTACATCATTCTGGCGGTGGGAAACGTCTTTCGGGGCGTGTAGTTCCAGCGATGCTCCGGACGGCATCGGCCTTCCGAGGATTGGAAGAGGCCGCCTCGCTCAAGTCTGGCCATGGAAGACGAGCGCGGCACCGAGAGCGATCAGGGCAAAGCCCGCGCCCTGCGTCCAGCTGAGCGGTTCGTCGAGATAGATTGCGGTGAAGCCCGCAAACACGATCAGCGTAGTCACTTCCTGGATCGTCTTGAGCTCTGCCGGCGAATAAACAGCGCTGCCGATCCTGTTGGTGGGCACCGCGAAACAGTATTCCACGAAGGCGATGCCCCAACTCACCAGCACAACGATCACGAGCGACACCGCCTTGAATTTGAGATGGCCGTACCATGCCAGTGTCATGAACAGGTTCGAGCAGGACAACAGGATGATCGGCGCAATATAGGGCCATTGGCCGGGCTTGATCAGTTCGGAAGCAATGGACATTTGACCCTCATGCTGATGGTGGGATCCCGGCCCCGAAATAGACTCGATCGGCAGGAGTCGCGAATAGGACATTGCGTCCGTGCTAGGATGATTTTCAGGCTGCCAACCCGGGCAGCGAAAGCCAATGGCCGAGCTTTCCATCGACCCTGACTATCTCCGTCACCTGATCGTCAAGGTGCGATCCTTCATGGCTAAGGAAGACACCGACCTCCCCGACGACGGCTCCAATCCCATCGACGACGAGATGCCGCCCGGCGCATTGCAAGAGGAGGAGGGAGATCTGAGCCGCGAGGAGGTGATCGAGGAGATTCAGGGGCTCACGCCCCGCCAGCGGGCCGAGCTCGTGGCCCTGATGTGGCTCGGCCGCGGCGACGCCGAGCCTGAGGAGTGGGACGACCTTGTGGCGCGTGCCTTCGAGCGCCGCGAGGTGCCAACCGAGAACTATTTGCTCGACCACCCGCTTCTCGCCGAGCATTGGCTCGACGGAATGGAGCGGCTGAACCTTGGTGGCCTCGTTGGCGAGACCGAATGAGTGTAAAGGGAGGGCCGGCGCGTGGCCGCCCTCCCCTTGCAACTACATGTCGTCGTCGTCCCGCGCCCAGGACGGCCGATAAGGCTGCGCGCTCGGGCTCGGACTTGAGCTTGGCATGCCGCCGCCCGAGGAGGGCGCTGGCGTGGCCATGCCGCCGGCGGGACGCGGCGGCGTTGCTCCACCGCCAATCGGGGCGGCGGGCTTCGGAGCCGCAGGCGTTGCCATGGCAGGCTGCGCCATGGGTCGCTGTGCCGGTTGAGGCGCAGCTGGCGCGGCCGGCTTTGGCGCCGGGGCCATCGGTTTCGGCGCTGCCACTGCCGGCCTCTTCGCTGCGGCTTTTTTCTTTGGCGCCGCGCGCTTTGCTGCCGGCTTCTTCGCCGCTGCGCGCTTCGCAGGGGCCTTGCGGGCCGCAGTCTTTCGCGCGGCAGGCTTCTTGCGCGCCGGGGCCTTTTTCCTGGCGCTGGTCTTCTTCGTGCCCGCTCGCGCGGCGCTCGCGCGGCGGGTGGTCTTGCGTGCACTCGTTTTCTTGGTCGCTGAGCGCTTCTTCCCACTCGTTCTCGTAGCCATGGT
>DATFVP010000172.1:0-6593 GCA_035260285.1 Methyloceanibacter sp. | reverse complement strand
GAGCCGTTCGTCGCGTTTTGTTCACGGGGTTTCGTGCCCCATACTGGCCCCCTAAGGCCGCGACCGCTTCCTCCTGGTAGTCGGGGTGATGGTGACCATACCCTTGCTCGAGCTGCTGCACCGTCATGCCGAGAAAGCCCGCTGCATCCCATAGCGGGACGCCCTTCTGCATCAGCCAGGTCGCGCACGTGTGCCGCAGAATGTGCGGCGTCACGTCGGCGCCGAGTCCGGCAGCGCGCGCGGCGGCCTCGAAGCCCTTGCGCACACTTTTCACGGCGTTGCCGTTCCACTCCACCACCGCATCGCGGGCGACCCCGAGCCGTTTCCAGCGCCGCAGGTGCGCCAAAAGCCGCGGCGGTAGCTTCACGGGCGGCTGGCGCTTTTTGGTTTGCCGGCGCCCGATTGCGCGGCGATAGAACACTCCTTGGTCAAGGTCGACGTGTCCGCGCCCAATCGTGGGTATCAGCGCGGCGCCGCAAATCGCGGACGAGCGCGTCCCGGTGTAGAGGCCCACCAAGATGAAACGAGCGACGTGCTGGCCGACACTGCGCCTGCAATCCTTGCCGCGCATGACCTGCTTGGCGCGCCAGGCGGCCCACAACAGCCGCGCCGCTTCCGCTCGGGTTAACCACCGCTCGCGTCGCTCGCCGCGCGGCGGCAGCACGACCGACACGATTTCGGAGCAAAGCCCTTCCCGCCGATGGTGATTGATCGCAGCTCGCAGATCCTCAAGCTCACGCCGGGCTGCGGCCGTGGTCACCATACGGGGCGGCTGGCCGGTCTGCTCAGGTTTGGCGGATTTCCAGGGCTGAAGGCAGCGATGGTCGACGTAAGCGCGGCAGTTGGCGCCGTTGACGTCCGCCAGCGTCTTATCCGCCCACCAGGCATCGAGGGTAAGCACACGCTGCTTGGTTTCGTGCTCGCGCGCATGCCGTGGGGCCACGTCGGTCAGGTAGATCGCCAGAACGTCGGCAATCAGGATTTCAGAGGGATGACGGCCGCGCCGGCGGTTGGGCTGGTATTTGTTGGCGAGGTACTCCCCGAGGGCGCGCTCGGCGCCCGCGCGATCCGTCGAAGCGCAGCCCGTGCTGATCTTGCGCGGTCCATCTCGAATGACCCAAACTGCGCGCTTTCGGAGGGTGCCATCGGGATTTCGGTCTTGGGGGCGAAGCCAGAGACGGACGCCTTTTGCGGGACGCGGCATAGTGCCCTCATATCTTCGATGGCTGCGAGTGTCGTGAAATCCTTGCCTGCGACACGCTCAATCACAAGCCGCCCCTTCGCCGCTTCCCTGCGTAATCCACTAGCTGTCATTGACCCATCGGGAAATGCAAGCGCAGCGGCAATATCGAGCCGAAGCGGGGTATTCGGCTTGATCTTGTGCATTTCGGGCAGCGTGCGGACCATGGAAGCTACCGAGAAATCCTCTTATCGGCGGTGATCGAAATTTGATCCAGGATCAAGCGAGGTCCTCCAGCGAATCGCCAAGCGGACCAAGCGCCGGTTTATTGTGGCGGCGGTAGACCGTGACTGCGCCAGTCGTGCTCTCGACCGCGGCGGTGTTTTCGGTCAGCGCCAGCACCGGCCGGCCGCGCAGCAGCCAGATCAGCCCGGTTGCATCGTAGCGGGAGAGCCGCCGATAGGAGGGATGCGGCTCGTCGGGGGCCGGCGCCAAGCCGAAGAGGTCACGGGCCGTCCAGCCGAGCGTCTCCGCCTGCCCGCCCCATTGGGCAAGGAAGCGGCGACTGTCATGGACAGCCTGCTGCCACCGATCGTGTGGGACCAAGTCCGGGCAGCGGGATTCAAGATGCTCGAGGGTGCGACAAAGGCGATGTAAAGGGGTCTGCTCAAGCCTTTCATTCCCTGAAAAGCGTCTATCTCGGTCACCTTCAAAACCCTCAAAACCCCTTCCAGCGGTTGTGTCCCCATGGGTCACGACCTGCACTATAGGTTTCGAAGGTTTTGAGAGTTCCTGAGGATGCCGTGTTTCCTGATCCCGCGCTCTCAGCTTCGCCAAGTAAGGGTTCATGTGAGACCCCATGGATTGATCAGATAGGTGACCTTCGGCCGGCCGCCTTCTACGCGGATGCTTGTGGAAGACGGAGCGAGGTAATCGAGGTCGACGAGCAGGCTCAGCCCCGCCCCAACTTGCGCTCGCTCGGTTAGGTGGGCCCAGCCCCTCTGATGGACATCGCGGGCGGTAAAGCCGTCGTTGAGATCGCAATTTCGGATATGCTTCAGGATGGCTTTGGCGGCCGCCAGCTCACTCTCCGAAGCCGAGCCGTAGAGGCGGCGCGCGTGGCTTTCAAAATAGTGCGCGGCCGCGAGCGCCTTAAGCAGCGCCCGATGAGAAATCGGCCCGGTACCCCCGTCTGCCAGGTGGTTGATTAAAGCAAGCGAGGGTACCAGTTTGCGGTATTTCGCGAGGTGACCTTCAAGCGCGGGTGACATCTCGCCGGAGCGCAGTCGGCTTTCCAGATCAGTCCGCCGCCCGAGGAAGTCTTCGTGCGCCGCTTCCTCGAAGCGCAAATACGGCACTTTGTCGAAGGGCCCTTTTTCTGCTCCGAGCCTAAGCGCCGCTTGGGTGTCCAGTTTTGCCATACGCTCGAACGTCTGCCACGCTTTGTCGCGGGCTACGCCGTTTGGATATTCATCGATATCACGCCACTCGCCTGGGGCGTCCGGCCAAGCCATTAAACCGAACCGCTGGATTAGGCCGTCGCCTCCTGCGGCCCCTAAATTCGCGGAGCGGACATATTCGACGATGCGCGCCGGCTGAGTATTCCCGAGGACCGAAACGCAAACCGCTTCGATATGCCGATGCCCACGCATGATCCTATCGAAGGTGTAAGGCTGCGTTCCTGACCAACCCGAAAGATAAAAGCCTCGCGCAACTGACTGGTCATCGCGGTCGAGGTGCTTGAGCAACGACGTCAATTCGTCTCGCTCCACCAGAATGCCGGTCGGGTTGCTTATTAGTAGTTCGCCCAGCCCCTCATACGTTGTATCGTTTGTTCGGTACCGGCCCGGCGTGGGTTCTTTCGGCTCTTCGCCAAAGGCGAGGTCAATTTCGGCGTTCTTGTCCGCCTTCAACTTCTCCCGCACTAGCTTCTTATTCACCTCCCTACGGAGCTTGTAAGCATCTAATCCCGCGGCGTAGGCTTGCTGCGCAATTTCGTTTTCCTTTGCCGCTTCAGCTTCCAATCGATGGATCGGCTTTAACGCCTCGCCCATGGCGGGCGACTTGAGCATCCCCGGACGACCGATGAACCCGCCCCACAAATTCGGAATTTCGATCCAATCCGTTCTGGCCTGTGGCTTAACACCGATGCGCCGACCGATGACGCTGCCGAGCGCTGTCTGCGCGGTGATTCCCACGTAGTCTGCCGGGCACTGCAAACGGTTCGCGATGTCATCAACCCATGGTGCCAGTGCATCGGGCAAAAACTCAGAACTAAACTGCTCTACCGGAGTAAGGCCCGAGGGGAGAGGTTTGGGTTGGGGCCATCCTTCGTGTGTTTGGGATTCATCTCGTTCGTTCCCGCCAGCATCACGTGCGTTTCCGCGGCCGTTTCTGGTGCGCTTGCGGTTGATTTCGTCGATGTACTTGTCGACGTCAATTTCCGGGCTCATCGCCGCCTGATCCTGTCCAAAGCAATGAGAAGCTCATCGGTCACGGCGGCACATGCGGCGCGGACCTGGATCAGCGCGGCCATCAATTCTCGCAGTTGTTTGACCGAGACTTCGGCAAGCCGGTCCCGGCAGTTCGGATGCTCGAACGCAGCGAGCCCATGCGACCGCAGCTCATAGTTCAATGCATCGAGGATCGATTGAGGTGCGCCGTCGCGGCGCAGCGCGCGATTGAAGTGTGCACATAGCGCATCGAGCGGCATGGCGTCCCAATCGGCAGGAATATGATCCTTACTCATGCGCCGACCTCCCCCCAACTCCCGATCGTGGCGTGCTCGTCAGGCGACGATTCCCAATTGCGATCCTCAGACTTTCCGCTGTGAATTCGAATTATCGGCAGCCCACACCCCGCCAGTTTTTACGGAAACGACTCTTGGCCCATGACAACGCGCGAGTGGGATCGTAAAGGGCTCGGTTCGACCAAAATCCAACCGCCGGCGGACCTTCGCCGCGCGCGGGCGCGCACAACTTAGCAAGGGTACTTCGGGAGATTGGATAGCCGCGTGCGGTGAGAAACTCGGCGAGCTGGGCGCGCGTCAGGTACTCGCGATCAATTAAGGCGGAAGAAGGAGACATTGTGAGCTCCCATTCGGCAAGTTGGCGAAACTTGTGGAATGGGAGTGCGTGAAAGAATAGATGCCACGATTTGTTTTTTGTACGGGTGAATTCGGCAACTTGTTTGGGCCCGCAAATGCTTGTTCGGAGTTGGTTTTTATCAGCCCACAAATTGCCTGCCGAGAGCTACTTGCGGCGCGGAGATTTCTGCCGCGGTTTCCGCCCAGGCAGGCTCCAGTTTCGATTGCCGGTTTCCTTGCAAGCGAGGAAATAGCAGCGACCAAAACCTCTTTTTGTTAGGCCGGGAAACTTAGACATCGCTTCTTTCGCAAAACTGCCCAGCGGCTCCGATGGCCGGTCAGTATATTCCCGCAGCAACGCTATCATCCACTCAACACATGCTTGCTCAGGGTCGACTGATTTTCCATTTTTGCCCGGGGCAATGCGGATGTCGTAAAGCTTCTCGCCAGCCGGGCCAGTAGCAGTCCAAGGCAAGCGGCCGGCCAGGTATGGGACGCGCGGATCTCCCCACTGTATGTCTTTGTTCAGTGGTCGCCGCACTTCCTCATCTACGCGGAAATACTGCCACTGATTGAAAGTGATGCGCTCGAACGGTGCCAGAATGGTGTGCTTTCTAGCCATGACGTGAGCCGTGCCGAACATGACTGCTTGAACGAAACTCCGTTTCCATGACCTGAAAAGGTACTCCCGCAATAACCTGTGCCATCCCAAAGCGCCTTCGTCTTCCTGCTCTGGCGGCTCGCAGCCTGTAATCTCCAAGCCACCCACATCGAACTCGAACGTTCTGTTCCCGGACACGGCAAAACCACGCCCAGGCGCAATAAGCATTTCCATGCCCATCGCCTTAATCCGAGCGCCGGGCTCTTTCTTCCCGTAATTAATCGAACACTTGGGCGCTCGCTGGTAGCGCTTCATGAATGCTTGGATTTCGACTTGGAAAGCATCGGCCCACTCCTGTGCAGAACAGACGTATCTGCCCCAGAAGCAATAATAGGGAGCTACCCACGGATTCACCCAATCATGTCTCGGGTCATTTATCATCTCTGTCGCCGCCGCAGGATCCGCTGTCGGGGTCTCGAATGATTGAGTTCTATCGAGCATCGTCACACCGCTTCCACCGCCAAGAAGAGGGCGCGCACTCTACCATCTCCATTACTACGCCGCGCGTTGGGGGGCGCGTTTCTTGTGGATGACTGCCGATAGTCGGGGCCCCCTGCAGTGGTCCAGCAGTGGCATTAAGCGAGGGACACGAGGCGTAGGTAGAACGCTTATAGTTCAGGAGAGCAGCAGCAGCCTCTTGAGGTCGACCGTGAAGTCGACGCCGGGAAGCGTCTCGTCGAAATCATTGATGTCGAAAAGAATGTTTTCCTCCGGGGTGGCGAAGGCTCCGAAGTTCATCAGATGACAGTCGCCGCAGGCTTGGACGGCAATTCCCGTGGTCGGTTGATGCCTCAGGTCCTCCGCCATCACCGCGGCCGCGCCGCGCAGGAAGGCGAATGGGCTTGTAAGCATGCGCTCATAGCGAACCGGTACCAGCTCCGGCACGCGCGTGCGGTCGCCCCGCGCCAGGATCGCCACCGGGTCGCGATCGATGGGCCCGAGCAGGTCAGCGTGCTTTTTGCGGGGGGTTTTTTGCCGCAAGCCGACGCCCCGATCGTAACGTTCGGCAAGTATGCCGGTCGGCGCTGAGGGAGATGCCCTGCTACGGCGAGCTGTCACGTTAGGAGGCATCGTTGCCAGTCCAATTCTGTCAGAAACAACATGGCGGCCTCATTCGCACGCGGGACACATTTCCTTACGTCCGTGGTCCAATCATGTACCATGGCTTTACCTCCTACCAGCTCGGTCGCCACTCTCGCCGGTCGTCGCGCCACTGTTGTCCAGATCCTGACTGCCAACCCCATTGTTGCTGCGCTCCCCAGGGTTGCCGTGACCAGGTATTATCGGCGCTAGGGGAACGCGTATCTCCGCTGCGAGGCGCGCTGGCTTGTTTAAGAGCTGCGCCGTCTTCTCGATCGCGCTTGGCGTGACTCGCTTCCTCCTGCGACATCAGGCGATACTGAGTATTGATGACCTTGCCTTTCCGATCCAATCGGAAGCATTCAGAGAACGCTTTTCCGCGCCCGCTTTGCGCTTCGCCGGACTCGAGATCGATTGACTGGCACGCGAGCTGGCGCTTGGCCTCGGGTGACGGCGGCGCGAGCGCGGCTTTCGGTGCAGCATAGGCCCATGCCGCCTGGATCACCGGCTCGAAGATCGGAACCGCGACGTGGCCGCCGGTCGAGCCGCCGCCGAGGGTGCGGCGCTTGCCATCGGCGTTGTCGTAA
>DATFVP010000171.1:0-3086 GCA_035260285.1 Methyloceanibacter sp. | reverse complement strand
GCCGGAACGCGGCCACCGCCTCGTCGTCCGTCGCCGAGAGGAAGGTGACGCGGGCTACGTCGTTGAGCCAGGCGTGCTCAGGTCCGATGCCTGGATAGTCGAGTCCGGCGGAAATCGAATGTGCTTCCTCGATCTGCCCATCGCCGTTCATCAGCAGATAAGTGCGGTTGCCGTGCAGCACGCCGGGCCTGCCGCCGGCAATCGAGGCCGCGTGCTTGCCGCTGTCGAGGCCGAGGCCCGCAGCTTCCACGCCGTAGATCTCGATCCCGCGCTCGTCGAGGAACGGATGGAAGAGGCCCATGGCATTGGAGCCGCCGCCAACGCAGGCGATTAGCGAATCAGGTAGACGGTTTTCCGCCGCAAGCATCTGCTCGCGCGTCTCGCGGCCGATGATCGACTGGAAGTCGCGCACCATCGCCGGATAAGGGTGCGGCCCGGCCACCGTGCCGATGCAATAGAACGTGTCATGCACGTTGGCGACCCAATCGCGCAATGCCTCGTTCATCGCATCTTTCAACGTCTTGGAACCGGATTCCACGGCGCGAACCTCGGCGCCGAGGATCTTCATGCGAAGCACGTTCGGCTTCTGCCGCTCGACGTCGACGGAGCCCATGTAGACGATGCAGGGGAGCCCGAACTTCGCGCACAAGGTCGCGGTGGCGACGCCATGCATGCCGGCGCCAGTCTCGGCGATGATGCGCGTCTTGTCCATGCGCATGGCCAGCATGATCTGGCCGAGCACGTTGTTCACCTTATGCGCGCCGGTGTGATTGAGCTCCTCGCGCTTGAAATAGATCTTGGCGCCGCCGCAGTGCAGGGTGAGCCGCTCGGCAAAATAGAGCGGCGACGGCCTGCCGACATACGTTGCGAGATGGCGGTCCATCTCGGCCTGGAAGGACGGGTCGGCCTTGGCTTGCGCATAGGCCCGCTCCAGATCGAGGATTAGCGGCATCAGAGTCTCGGCGACGAAGCGGCCGCCATAGATGCCGAAATGTCCGCGCTCGTCAGGCCCGGTGCGGTAGGAGTTGAGCGGGGGCTGTTTGAGAGGAGCGCTCATGAGCCAACAGCCTTCTTGAGCGGGTGCGGGGCCTTGGCGGCCTGAATGAAGCGGCGGACGAGGTCAGGGTCCTTCTCGCCAGGAGCCCGCTCGACGCCTGAGGATACATCGACCAGCGACGCGCCGGTAATTGCGAGCGCCTTAGAGACGTTGTCGGGGGTGAGCCCGCCTGAGAGGGCCAAGGGGCGCTCGACCGACGGACCGCCGAGAGCGCGCCAGTCGAAGGCGAGCCCGTGTCCGCCGGGAAGCTTGGAGTCCGCAGGCGCTTTGGCGTCGAACAGGATCATATCGGCAATGCCTCGATAAGCGGCGGCTTTTGACACATCGTCGGCGGAGGCAACGCCAATAGCCTTGATCACGCGCAAGCCCGAGCGCGCCTCGACCTCTGCCACTCGGTCGGGGGTCTCGCTGCCGTGGAGCTGAAGCAGGCCGGGGCGGACCGTCGCCAGGATCTCATCGATAAGCGCATCGTCGGGATCGACCAGAACTGCGACCGTCTCGGCGCGGCCCACGGCAAGTGCTGCTAACTGCCGCGCGGCGTCGGGCTCGACATAACGGGGGCTCTTCGGGAAGAACACGAGACCGATATAGTCGGCGCCGGCATCAACTGCCGTATCCACGATCTCTCGTGTGCGAACGCCGCAAATTTTCACCTTGACCGGCACCTGGCAGACTTTCCATGGCTGGGGGTGCAGGGCCCTCAAAAAGCGCCCAGGCAGGGGCCACCCTATGCAATTCGGGGGCCGAAGTCTATCGCAGTGCAACAAACCGCCCCCAGGCAGGGATGCCCTTAGTCGGCGGCGAGGCGGGCACGCCGTGGGTGGGCGTCGAGGCCTTCCAGCTCTTTCTCCAAACGGTCGACCTGGCGCCGCCAGGTCGAGGCCTCGCGGGCTTCCACACGCGCCGTTTTCCGCCACTTGCCCTGGCCGAGCCAGGTCGCGAACCCGCCGATGACGAGCCCAAGGGAAAACGCGCCGAGCAGGAACAGGAATAGAGGGGCCTCGATGCCGAAGCCGGCATTGGCGTCGAACGGATTGAGGCCAAGCATAACCGGCTTGCGGTTGACCACAGCGAGCGCCACGAGCAGCACGCTGATCGGCACAAGAATCAGGGCGGCGACCAGTTTACGCATCACGGCCGCTCCATCGGGACGAGGCCTTAAGCGGCCCCATCCTCGCGGTTCAGGCGCTCGCGCAGCTCCTTGCCGGTCTTGAAGAAGGGCACGAACTTGTCCTCAACGAACACGGTGTCGCCGGTGCGTGGATTGCGACCCTGGCGGGCGGCGCGGTGCTTCACCGTAAAGGCGCCGAAGCCGCGCAGCTCGACCCGGTCACCGCGAGCAAGCGCGCCAGTTATTTCATCGAGCACGATGTTGATGATGCGCTCGACGTCGCGCTGAAAGAGGTGCGGGTTGGCCGCAGCCACGCGCTGAATCAATTCCGACTTGATCATGATTGCCCCACATTGCCGGCTTCCCCGGCAGCAGCCCTCGCTAGCTTCCAGCAGGGTGCCAAAGCGAAACTAGACCGTCAAGCCTAAGTCCTTCCGAAACTTGACCGAATAGGGATGCAAAGTTGCCAACGGCAATGCCGAGAGAAGACGCGATCGAACCGAATAGCCAGCCCAAAATGCCACCGCTTTCGGTCCTAGGCTTCCACTCCACCACGGAAAGTCCGGGCGTGATTTCGCGCTCCTGCTGCAGCCACCTCTTAGCGGCCCTTTCGTCACCGATCTCATCGACGAGCTTGAGCGCCAAGGCCTGCCGCCCGGAATAGACGCGCCCGTCGGTCAAGCCAGGCACCGAAGCTGGCTGGAGATTGCGGCGCTTGCCGACAAGATCGACGAACCAGACCTTCGCCTCCTGCACCATTTCCGCAGCGAGCGCCCTGCCCTTCTCGTCGGTCGGCTCGAAGGGATTGGGAACGGCCTTCAACGGCCCGCTTTTCACCTCCTCGACCTTGACCCCGAGCGTGCGCATGAGCTCTGAGACGTCGGCCCATTGGAAGATGACGCCGACCGAGCCGGTGAT
>DATFVP010000170.1:0-2955 GCA_035260285.1 Methyloceanibacter sp. | reverse complement strand
CGATAGGACAACGCTGCCACCCGGACGTCTTGGCCAAATCGGGTCGCCAGCGGACGATGCTCGTCAGGATCGTAAAGCGCGATCGCGCGATCGAGATGCGCTCGCCCTTCCGCGAAGTCGCCCATGTGCAACAAGGACCCCATGATGCGATGGCCGATCATGAGCGGAACCTTCGCCCTTCGCGTCTCAGCGAGCGCGAGGAACTGGCTCGCCAGCTCGCGCAGAGCATCGCCGTCGAACGCAACGAAACTCGCAGTCCAAAAGCTGAAAAGGACCGAGAACAATAGCAGCGGATCTTCGGGATACTCTCCGCGTGCTTCGGCGTCTTCGATTAGCGTTCGTGCCCGCTCGGCGGCCGCCTTGGTTTCAGACGCAGCATACCCTTTGACATGCATGAGGGGGGTTATGAGCGCGACCTGAAGTCTAATCTGCTCGCGTCGGAGCTCGGGAGTGGAAGGCAAGGTCTCGATCTGGGCAAGCGCACGAGTGAGCTGCTCTGCGGCTTCAACCAGCGCCGAGCGCTCCAGCGACCGCTGTCCCGCTTTGCCCCAGAGGCCCGCGGCCTTCTCGATCAGGCCGGCCTCGGTGCAGTGACGCGCCAGCAGCTCCGGCTGACGCTCGGCGATATCCGCGAATTGGCTCTCGAGTGTTTCGGCGATACGGGCGTGAAGCGCGCGTCGCGGCTCGCGCAGCAGCGTGCCATAGGCGGCGTCCCGTACGAGGGCATGCTTGAATAGGTAGGTCGCGTGCGGCGGCTCGCCTTGCCGGAACAGCAAACCGGCCGCAATCAGACGGTCGACCGCCGATGCCAGCTCCGCCTCCGGCCGGCGTGCCACCGCGGCCAGCAGGGCGTGCGAAAACTCCCGCCCGATCGCCGCTCCGATCTGCGCCACTTCCTTGGTGGCGCCGAGCCGGTCGAGCCGCGCCATCAGCGATGCATGCAAGCTTGCGGGGACCGCCGGGGCCAGTAACGGAACCGCTGCAGCCGTGTGCTTCGCCGCGCCCTCACTGCCGGCCTCCAGCACCGCCTTCGTCATCTCCTCGACGAAGAGGGGAATACCGTCGGCGCGCTCGATGATGTCCTGCCGGATGCTTGCGGGCAGCACCTTGTTGCCGACGAGATGATCGATCATGGCGCTGACTTCGCGCTGCGCCAGTCGATTGATGATGAGGACACTCACGTGAGGCCGTCCGATCCAGGGCGGATCGAATTCCGGCCGGGCCGTCACGATCAGTAGCACGCGAAGGGTCGCGATCCGATCCATCGCCCGACCGAACGCTTCCAGGCTCGTGGGGTCGCTCCAATGCGCATCCTCAAAGATTATCAGCAGCGGACGGAAGCGCGTCAGGGCTTGCATTTGAAAAATGAGCGCATCCAGCGTTCTTTGGCGACGTTGCTCTGGGGTCAGCTCGAGCGCGGGATAGCGTCCATCGTTCGGAAGCGACAGCATCTCGGCAAAGAGCGCCGTGTCCTCAATCGAAGTCGACGTCCGCGCCAGCACCGCATCGAGCTTGTCGAGCCTCGCCTGCGGGGCATCATCATGCATCAGTCCGGCGGTGCGTTCCATCTGGCCGATGATCGGATAAAACGCGCTGTCCGTGTGCTGCGGCGAGCAGAAATAGCGCACACGCGCATGCCGCTCGGTAGCGAGGCTTTCCAGCAACGCAGCCGTGAGCCGCGATTTCCCGATGCCAGCCTCGCCGGAGAGCAACACCACCTGGCCTTCACC
Source organism: Methyloceanibacter sp. (assembly GCA_035260285.1). Lineage (GTDB taxonomy): Bacteria > Pseudomonadota > Alphaproteobacteria > Rhizobiales > Methyloligellaceae > Methyloceanibacter. Next base: position 1,225 of record DATFVP010000170.1, on the reverse strand, counting down.
CGACTTCGCTCGTCGCCAACGCCGAAGCAGCAATTCGGATTCTTCATCTCGCCCCACGAGAGCGGTCAGGCCGGTCGCGTGCAGCGCCTCGAAGCGGCTTGCCACGGAACTCACCCGCAGCGCTGCCCAGACCCGCGCCGGTCTGGCGATGCCCTTGAGATCCCTAGGCCCGAGGTCCTCCAGTTCGAAGAGATTGCCGACAAGCCTGCGTGTGCTGTCGCAGATGACGACCATGTTCGCCTCGGCGATCCCCTGTAGGCGCGCCGCGAGGTTCGGCGTCTCGCCAACTATGCCGCGCTCCTGCGCTTCCCCTGACCCGATGAGATCGCCGACGACAACCAGCCCGGTCGCAATTCCAACACGGCTCTGCAGGGAAGCGCTCGACTTAAGCGCGCTCACTGCTGTGATCAGTTCGAGCCCCGCCCGTATGGCCCTCTCGGCGTCGTCCTCGTGGGCTCGGGGATAACCAAAATATGCGAGGACACCGTCCCCCATGTATCTCGCTACGAACCCGTCGAAGCGCTGCACGGTCTCGGTGACGCATTTCTGATAGGCCAAAATGACCTCGCGCAGGTCCTCCGGATCCATCCGCGCGGAGAGTGCCGTCGAACCGACAAGATCGGAGAACATCACCGCGATTTGGCGGCGCTCGGCTGCGTCCTGGATGTCCGGCGCCATTCCGGTGGCTGGTTTGTGTGTCGCCGCGGCGGCGCCCGTAAGCTCACCGATGGCCGTGAGTATTTTTCGCCGATGCCCGAGCGGGATGCCGATGTCCTTGAGGTCTTGATCGGTCAGATGGCCGAGTACCGAGACATCGATCTTGTGCTCGGTAAAGCGCTCGGCGTGTTCCGACATGCCGAGCTTTTCGAGCCAATCCGCAATTTCCTGCATCGCGGTACCTCCTGACCGCGGATTTCTCTTGGCCCGACCGACTTCTGGGTCGGGACGACAGAGTTTATCCGACAAATTCCCAGCGTAGTATACCGCTGCACTAAACAGGTTAGACTACTTTCCGGCACAAAATGGCTCTTCCAGACGATGCGGGTCGTATTTCGAACAGTGCCCCTGTCAATGCCTGGCGAGCGGGTTCTCCAGAGTGAGCGTTCACTTACGCCGCCCGCTATCCGCCCCCGCCCTCCCCCACCGTTGGCACCCGCCGCCAGTCGCTCGAAGCGGATCAGCGAGAAATGTCCCAGTGCCCGTCACGCGCAGAGTTCGAGCGTCA
>DATFVP010000169.1:0-6969 GCA_035260285.1 Methyloceanibacter sp. | reverse complement strand
TTTGGCGGTGTGAAACGCGCCTGAGGCGATGAACAGCACATGATCGGTCTTCACCGGCCCGTATTTGGTGCCGACCGTGGTGCCTTCGATCAGAGGCAGGAGATCGCGCTGCACGCCTTCCCGGCTGACATCGGCACCGCCGATGCGCTCGGAGCGCCCGCAGATCTTGTCGATCTCGTCGAGGAACACGATGCCGTTGTTCTCGACGTTGCGGATCGCTTCCTGCACGGTGGTGTCGTTGTCGATGAGCTTGTCCGACTCTTCCGCCATGAGGATCTCGAAAGAGTCGCGGACGGTGACGCGGCGCGGCTTGGTGCGCTGGCCGAGCGCCTTGCCGAGAACGTCGCTCAAATTGATCATGCCGACATGGCTGCCGGGCATGCCGGGGATCTCGAAGGCCGGCATGCCAGCGCCGGTATCGGCGACCTGGATCTCGATTTCGCGGTCGTCGAGCTCGCCGGCGCGCAGGCGCTTACGGAAGGCGTCGCGGGTAGCGAGGTTTGCGCCGGCGCCGACCAGAGCATCGACCACGCGCTCCTCGGCGTTCAACTGCGCCTTGGCCTCGACCTCTCTGCGCTTCGCATCGCGCACGAGTCCGATGCCTGCTTCCAATAGATCGCGAATAATCTGATCGACGTCGCGGCCGACATAGCCGACCTCGGTGAACTTGGTGGCCTCGACCTTAATGAAGGGCGCGCCGGCAAGCTTGGCGAGGCGGCGCGAGATCTCGGTCTTGCCGACGCCGGTCGGGCCGATCATCAGGATGTTCTTGGGCAGAACCTCCTCGCGCAGCTCGTCGTCGAGCTGCTGCCGCCGCCAGCGGTTGCGCAGCGCGATGGCAACGGCGCGCTTGGCGTCGCGCTGGCCGATGATGTGGCGGTCGAGCTCGGAAACGATCTCACGCGGGGAAAAGCTGGTCATGAATTACGACTTTGACTCCAAACTTTCGATGGCGACTTCCTTGTTGGTGTAAACGCAGATGTCGGCGGCAATGGCCATGGCCTTTCGCGCAATCGCCTCGGCGTCGAGATCGGAGTCGAGCAGCGCGCGGGCGGCGGCAAGTGCGTAGTTTCCGCCGGAGCCGATGCCCATGACGTTGTCGTCGGGCTCGAGCACGTCGCCCTTTCCGGTCAGCACCAAGCTCTCATCGGCGTCGGCCACGATCATCATGGCCTCGAGGTGGCGGAGATAGCGGTCGGTCCGCCAATCCTTGGCGAGCTCGACGCAAGCCCGCTTCAGCTGATCTGGGAAACGTTCGAGCTTGGCCTCGAGCCGCTCAAACAGGGTGAAGGCGTCCGCAGTGGCGCCGGCGAAGCCGGCGATGACATTGCCATTGCCGACGCGGCGCACCTTCTTGGCGTTGCCCTTTATAATGGTTTGGCCAAGAGTGACTTGGCCGTCGCCGGCGATCACCACCTTGCCGCCCTTGCGGACGGTGAGGATGGTCGTGCCGTACCAGGTGTCAGGGGAGGAATGGCTCATTGCTGCATTGCGATATCGGCATGGCGGGGCTGTTCGTCAAGCGCTATAAACCCCTTCCCAAACCTGCCCTCAAGCAGAGGGGATTAGTTAAGAGCCTTGCTTTAGGCTTGCGACCATGCAGAAGCCGACCTCAGCCCAATCAAAGCGGACCGCGACCGTCGAGCGCCGCACCAAGGAGACCGCTATCACCGCTACCATCGATCTCGACGGCAGCGGCACCTATGCGGTCGAGACCGGCGTCGGCTTCCTCGATCACATGATCGAGCAGCTCGCGCGGCATTCGATGATCGACATCTTCCTGAAGGCCAAAGGCGACCTGCATATCGATCAGCACCACACCACCGAGGATTCGGGCATCGTGCTTGGCCAGGCAGTGGCGAAAGCCCTTGGCGACAAGCAGGGCATCGCCCGCTACGGCTTTGCCTATTTGCCCATGGACGAGACGCTCACCCGCGTCGCGATCGACGTCTCGGGGCGCCCCTACCTGGTGTGGATGGTCGATTTCACCCGCTCGAAGATCGGGGAGATGGACACCGAGCTGTTCCGCGAGTGGTTCCAGGCCTTTGCCCAGCATGCCGGGATCACGCTGCATGTCGAGACGCTCTATGGCGATAATAGCCACCACATTGCCGAGACCTGCTATAAGGCGCTCGCACGCGCGCTCCGCCAGGCGGTCGCTATCGACGAGCGCCAGGAGGACCGCGTGCCCTCGACCAAAGGCCAGCTCTAGGCCCTCCGCGCAACCGACTGCTTTCAGTATCAGTGACGTGTCGTGACGCTGTATTCGGTTTATGAGCCGCCGGGCGAGGCGCTGGACGCCGAGAAACGGGCCGAGGCGCTCGTGTTCGTCAAGGAAGGCCTCTCCTGGCCTGCGCTGTTGGTGCCGGGACTGTGGCTGCTCTATCAGCGCATGTGGCTCGAGTTCGCCCTGTTCGTGGCCCTGTTCGTCGTGCTTGGCTGGGTGTTCGACCCCAGCGACAACCAGGGGCAGACCCTGTTCGAATGGTTGAGCGTGGCACTCATCGTGCTGTTCGCCGTCGAGGCCAACGATTTGCGCGGTGCCGCGCTCGAGCGGCAGGGATACACGCAAGTGGGCACCGCGATCGGCGCCGGCCGCGATGCAGCCGAGCTTACCTTCCTGCAGTCGTGGCTACCACGGCAGGAAAGGGGCCGTGAGTGGCAGCCGCCGCCCGAAAGGCCAGGCAATGCCGATATCCCAGCGCCGAGGGGAAGCGGCGAGGCGGAGGGGGTGATCGGCCTCTTCCCGACCCCGTAAACCCATGCACGTCGCCATCATCGACTACGGCTCAGGCAATCTGCACTCCGCCGCCAAGGCGTTCGAGCGCGCCGCGCGCGAGGGCGGGTCCGAGCTCGCCATCAAGGTCACCGCGCGCCCGGAGGACGTGGCCGACGCCGACCGCATCGTGCTGCCGGGAGTCGGCGCCTTTGCCGATTGCAAGCGGGGCCTCGAGGAGGTCCCAGGCATGATCGATGCTCTGGAGGAAGCCGTGCAGGAGCGCGGCAAGCCCTTCCTCGGCATCTGCGTCGGGTTGCAGCTCATGGCCGAGCGTGGGCTCGAGCATGGAGTGACGCCTGGCCTCGGCTGGATCAAGGGCGAGGTCCGCACCATCGCACCTTCGGACCCTGACCTCAAAGTCCCGCATATGGGCTGGAATACGCTGCGCGTGGGGCGTGAGCATAGACTGCTAGAAGGCATCCCGACAGGCGAGGGCGGGCTGCACGCTTACTTCGTCCATTCCTATCACCTCGTCCCGGAAGAGAAGGACAATCTCGTGGCGAGCACCGATTACGGCGGCCCGATCACTGCCCTCGTCGCCAAGGACAACATGGCCGGCACGCAATTCCACCCAGAGAAAAGCCAGAAGCTCGGGATCGCGTTGATTGCCAATTTTCTGAGGTGGAAGCCATGATCCTCTTCCCGGCCATCGACCTCAAGGACGGAAAATGCGTCAGGCTCCGCCAAGGCGAGATGGAGCAGGCGACCGTGTTCAACACCGATCCGGTCGCTCAGGCGCAAATCTTCGAGGCGCAGGGCTTCGAGTGGCTGCACGTAGTCGATCTCGACGGCGCCTTTGCAGGCAAGCCGGTGAATGCGGAAGCGGTCGAGGCGATCGTCAAGACGGTCAACATCCCGGTGCAGCTCGGCGGCGGCATCCGCGACCTTGACACCATCGTAGCCTGGCTGGAGAAGGGCGTGGTCCGCGTGATCCTCGGCACTGCTGCGGTGCGCAACCCGAAGCTTGTGTGCAAGGCGGCGCACGAGCTTTCTGGCTGCATCGCCGTCGGCATCGACGCGCGGGAGGGTAAGGTCGCGGTTGAAGGTTGGTCCGAGACGAGCGAGATGACCGCGCTCGAGCTTGCCCACCGCTTCGAAGACGTCGGCGTTGCCGCCATAATCTATACCGACATCGCGCGCGACGGCGAGCTTGTCGGGCTCAATCTCGATGCCACCGCTTCTCTCGCGCGGGCGACCTCAATACCGGTGATTGCGAGTGGCGGTCTCGCCTCGCCCGACGATGTGCGCGCCCTGCTTCACCCGGACTATGCGAGGCTCGAAGGTGTCATCGCCGGCCGCGCTCTCTACGACGGTAGGCTCAATGCCGCAGAGGCGCTGGCGCTGATCTCGGGTGCCCGCAAGCCGCATCACGCCTGAACGCCCATGCGCACCCGCACCATTTTCGGCATTTTGCTGGTTCTCATCGCTCTCGTCGCGTTCGGCCCGGCTCTGGTCGCGGTGGGAAGCCAGCAGGTCGCAGAAGCCTTCGACTGCCAGGTCGATCTCAACCGGGCGATTTCGTACGTGATCGGCGGCAAGGATTACGGCCAGACCTTCTGCGATCTTCGTTTCCTGATTTGGTATTCCTATCTCAGCCTTCCGGTAGGCTTCTGCTGTTCGGGGTGTGGGCAGTGGCCGCGCTCATCGCGATTCTAGTAAGTTGGCGCAGGCAGGATCGGCCTCCGTCCGAGTCTCAGATCGCCGTCACGTATGCCGCAGGCCTCATCGCTTTGCTTATCGGATGCGATCTTAACGAAGCGTCCGTGCATCCCTGCCCCCTGCTCGGTGTCAATATCGGCCCGCTGCTCTACGCAATGGGACTCGCGGTGTGGTTCGTTGCCCTTACGATAGCGGCAGGTTTGGTCGCGTTCCTCGTGCTTGCGATCGTCTGGATCGTCCGCAGGTTAAGGGCGCGCCGCGCGAAAGTGGACGCGACCCGCACGAAGGCCTAAATCCTGCACATGCTCAAGGTTCGCGTCATTCCCTGCCTCGATGTGAAGGACGGCCGCGTCGTCAAGGGCGTCAACTTCGTCAATCTGCGCGACGCAGGCGACCCCGTCGAGGCTGCGGCGGCTTATGACGAGGCGGGTGCCGACGAGCTTTGCTTCCTCGACATCACGGCGAGCCACGAGAACCGCGACACCATTTTCAACGTGGTTGAGCGCACCGCCGAGCGCTGTTTCATGCCGCTCACCGTCGGCGGCGGGGTGCGCAAGCTCGACGACGTGCGGAAACTGCTCGAGGCCGGCGCCGACAAGGTGTCGATCAACACCGCGGCGGTGAAGGAGCGCGACTTCGTGCGCGCGGCGGCGGAGAAATTCGGCGCCCAGTGCATCGTCGTGGCAATCGACGCCAAGCGCGTCGCGGCGGGCAAGCAGCGCGGCCAGCGCTTCGAGATATTCACTCATGGCGGCCGCGAGCCGACCGGAATCGAGGCGGTCTCCTATGCCCGCGAGGTGACGGCGCTCGGGGCAGGCGAAATCCTGCTTACCTCGATGGATCGCGACGGGACGAAACGCGGCTTCGACCTCGAATTGACCAGGGCGGTTGCCGATGCGGTCACGGTGCCCGTGATCGCGAGCGGAGGGGTCGGCACGCTTGAGCATCTGGTGGAAGGAGTGCGCGACGGCCACGCCTCGGCGGTGCTCGCCGCCTCGATCTTCCACTATGGTGAATGCACCATAGGGGAGGCCAAGCAATACATGGCGGCGACGGGCTTGCCCGTGAGGTTGGACGGGTAGTGCTGCAATTGGGGCACCCGGCCAAATCCTGCCCGCCAAATGGGCAATGCCTTTGCTTTCCTAGGGATGACGTGCCGGCGCCTATTCCACTCCGGCCCGTGGCAGTGTATGAGCCAAGATATGAGTCAAAATGACGTGCTCGGGCGCCTCGCCGCCAATATCAAGGCCAGGCGGACCGCAAGGCCAGAGGACTCCCATACGCGCCGGCTGCTCGACGGCGCCCCGGTCAAGCCAGCCAAGAAGCTTGGCGAGGAGGCGGTGGAGGCTGCCATCGCGGCCATCGCCCAGGACGACGCGGCGCTGATCGCCGAGGCCGCCGATGTCCTCTACCATCTGCTGGTGGTGCTCGAGTCCCGCCATATTGCCCTCGAAGAGGTCATGGGCGAGCTTGAGCGCCGCATGGGCGCCACGGATCTCGCGCAAAGGCGGAAAGCGGCGTCCCGCTAAAGAAGCCGGGTTGCTCGTCCATGAATCCGCGTCCAACTGTCGCGTTCTCACCCTATACCGTCTACAGCCGCGACGACTGGGCGGCGCTCAGGGCCGATACGCCGATGCCGCTGTCGGAGGCCGAGCTCGAGAATCTGAGCGGCCTCACCGAACGCGTGTCCATCCAAGAGGTGGTCGACATCTATCTGCCGCTCAGCCGGCTGCTCAATTTCTATGTCGAGGCGCTGCAGGAGCTGCACGGCGCCACCACTGGCTTCCTGCGTAAGGGGGACGGCAAGATGCCGTTCATTATCGGCCTGGCCGGCAGCGTCGCGGTCGGCAAGAGCACCACGGGGCGCGTCCTGCAGGCGCTGCTCGCCCGCTGGCTGAGCCACCCGCGGGTGGAGCTCGTACCGACCGACGGGTTTCTCTTCCCCAACGCCGTGCTCGAAGAGCGTGGGCTGATGACGCGAAAGGGATTCCCAGAGAGCTACGACCTCACGCGGCTCCTGAATTTCCTCGCCGAGGTGAAGTCTGGCCGCGAGCGCATCGAGGCGCCCGTCTATTCGCACCTCGTCTACGACGTGCTGCCGGATCAGGCCATCGTCATCGAGCGACCTGACATCGTCATCGTCGAGGGCTTGAACGTCCTGCAACCGGCAAAACTGCCGAAGGACGGGGCAGCCATCCCCTTCGTCTCGGATTTTTTCGATTTTTCCATCTTTATCGACGCATCCGACCAGCTGATCGAGAGCTGGTATGTCGAGCGCTTCCTGCGGCTCCGCCAGACCGCATTCCGCGACCCGGCCTCCTACTTTCATCGGTTTGCGACGCTATCTGAGGAGCAAGCGCGGGCCATCGGGCTCTCGCTATGGCGCACCATCAATCTCGTCAATCTTACGGAAAACATCCTGCCGACGCGGCAGCGGGCCGACCTGATCCTACGCAAAGGGCAGGATCATGCGGTGGAGACGGTGGCTCTCAGGAAGCTTTAGCAGCGTTTCCTTGGTCTCCGATTCTGGG
>DATFVP010000168.1:0-3089 GCA_035260285.1 Methyloceanibacter sp. | reverse complement strand
GTTGTGATACCCATTGGGGCGCAAAAAGCGGCTCGACTGCTCAAGTGCCAGGGAGGATCCGAGGTGGCAAACGCTCAAGAGAGCCATAAGCTCGATCGTGTCCTCGGCCTTGAGATTGTCAGGGTAACGGAAGCAACGGCGATCGCCGCCGCCAGGTTGCGCGGGCGAGGCGACGAGGCCGCGGCCGATGCCGCAGCCATCAACGCCATGTACCGCGAGCTCTCAGGGCTGCCCATCCAAGGCGTGATCGTCGTGGGCGAGGGGGAGGAGAGCGAGGCGCCGCTTCTTTATACCGGCGAGACGGTCGGCGCTGGCGCAAGTTCTGGGCTTGAGGTCGATATCGCCGTCGATCCGGTGGAAGGCTCGACTCTCGCCGCCAAGGCGCTCCCCAACGCGCTTGCCGTCATGGCCATCGCCGAGCGTGGCAGCCTGTTGAAGGTGCCGACCCTTTATATGGACAAGATCGCCGTCGGACCAGGTTACGCGCAAGACATCGTCGATCTCGATGCGTCGCCAGCCGACAATCTGAAGGCGCTGGCCAAGGCCAAGGGCGTGCCGGTGATTGAGATCACCGCCTGCATTCTCGACCGCCCGCGTCATGCAAAGCTGATCGAGGACGTGCGCGCCGCCGGCGCCGCAGTGCGGCTGATCGGTGACGGCGATATCGCCGGGGTCATCCACACCACCGAGCCGCAGGATACCGGCATCGACATCTACATGGGCGTGGGCGGTGCACCTGAAGGCGTGCTCGCCGCCGCGGCGCTGTGCTGCATCGGCGGCCAGATCCAGGGGCGGCTCATCGCCACCAATGCCCCTCAGCGCGAACGCGCCCGCGCCGCCGGCATCGTCGACCTCGGGCGCAAATACACCATGCGCGACATGGCCTCCGGCGACGTCATGTTCGCTGCAACCGGGATCACCGACGGCTCCCTTCTGGAAGGCGTGCGCTTGAGCAGGAACACGATCTTCACCCATTCGGTGGTCATGCGGGCACGGACCGGCACCGTGCGCTGGATCAGGACCGAATATCGCGACGTTGGCGCGCGCGACTGAAGCCTGCGGGCAGTCCCCCGAATCAGCTTACGCTCAGCGCTTGACCAGTTTTGGAATGTGCTTTTGAGCGTGACCGCGGCCCTCAACTGCAAGACATTGGACCATGAGTCCCCTTCCGCCTTTCTCGGCGTGGAGCGGTCGGCCCGCGGCTTGCGCTGGGTCGAGCGTCTCGATCCCTCGCGTGCCGCGACGGCGCTGGCCATCGCGCAGGCTCACGGGTTGCCGGAGCTGATCGGGCGCCTGCTTGCCGCGCGAGGCGCAGATGCGGCGACGCTTTCCCACTATCTCGATCCGTCGCTGCGTCATCTCCTGCCAGATCCGGCGAGCCTGCAGGACATGGAGCTGGCGGCGATGCGCTTCGCACGCGCCATCGTCGCCCGCGAGCCCATAGCCATTTTCGGCGACTACGACGTCGATGGCGCGGCCTCGGTGGCGCTCATCCAGCGCTTCCTGCGCGCCCACGGGCAGACTGCGGCAACCTACATCCCCGACCGCCTCAGCGAAGGCTACGGCCCGACGCCTGCCTCGCTCGTCGGGCTTGCCGGGGAGGGAGCGAGGCTTATCATCACCGTTGATTGCGGCACCACCGCCGCGGCGGCCGTCGAGGCCGCCAACAGATGCGGCGCCGAAATCATTGTCGTCGATCATCACCAGGCCGATCAGGAACTGCCTCCTGCCTTTGCGGTGCTCAATCCAAATCGCCAGGACGATCTTTCAGGCCAGGGACATTTGGCGGCGGCAGGCGTGGTGTTTCTGTTCCTGGTCGCCACGGCGCGCGCGCTTCGCCGTGATGGGTTCTACCGCGCCAGCGCAGAGCCCGACCTGCTCGGCTTGCTCGACCTCGTTGCGCTTGCCACAGTGTGCGACGTGGTCCCGCTCAAGGGCGTAAACCGAGCGCTGGTGGCCAAAGGGCTGAAGCTCCTTCGGCTCAGGCACAATCCCGGATTGCGCGCACTCGCCGATATCGCACGCATCGATGCGGCACCGACTTGTTACACGCTCGGCTTCATCCTCGGCCCGCGTATCAATGCCGGCGGCAGGGTGGGAGCCTCAGGCCTCGGCGCCAAGCTGCTCGCTTGTGACGACGAGAGCGAGGCGCGCGCGATCGCGGGCAAGCTCGAAGCGCTCAACGCCGAGCGCAAGGCGATCGAGGAGCACATGCTTGGCGAAGCGTTTGCGCTCGCTGAGCGCGCGCTCGATGCACGATGCCCCTTCATCTGGCTCGGCGCCGATGGCTGGCACAAGGGCCTGCTCGGTCTCGTTGCTGGACGGATCGCCGAGCGATATCACCTGCCGACTTTCGTCACGGCCTGGGAGCCTGACGGGCAGGGCACCGGGTCTGCGCGCTCGATCGCATCCGTCGATCTTGGCCATGTGGTCAGGGACGCCGTGCATGACGGTCTTCTCACCACGGGCGGAGGGCATGCGATGGCCGCAGGCTTCAAACTTGATCGGCGGCAAGAGGGCGACATGCAGGCCTTCCTCGGCGAGCGCCTCGCCGTCTCAGTGGCAGCGGCCACCGCCTCGCGGCCTCTCGCCATCGACGGCGCGCTCTCTTCGGCAGGAGCCAATAACGAACTCATGGCCCTGCTCGATCGAGCGGGGCCCTATGGGGCAGGTCACCCGGAACCCCGCTTTGCGTTCCCAGCCCATCGCCTGTCTCGGGTGCGCGTCATCAATGACGAGCATGTCCGCTGCACGCTCTCCGCCGCAAACGGCGCGCGTCTCGAGGCTGCCGCCTTCCGCGTCGGCGATACGCCGCTTGCCAAGCTCCTGCTCAAGGCTGAAGGCACGAAGCTGCATGTTGCCGGCCATCTCCGCCGCGATACCTGGAACGGGCGGGATGGTGTCGAGCTCATCGTCGAGGATGCCGCGGAAGCCTCGGGCTCTCGCTAGCTTGCCCGCACCGGCAAAGCTTTCTATATGAGCCGCGAGGCTGGCGAGCCACGATTTGCCAAGCCCCCTTCGTCTAATGGTCAGGACGTCAGGTTTTCAACCTGAAAACAGGGGTTCGATCCCCCTAGGGGGCACCACCC
>DATFVP010000167.1:0-7279 GCA_035260285.1 Methyloceanibacter sp. | reverse complement strand
TCCGCCTGCTAGGGCTCTCGCCCTCTACTTGATTTTGCTTTCCTTGAAGTCGACGTGCTTGCGGGCAACCGGATCGTACTTCTTGAACACGAGCTTCTCGGTCTGGTTCCGCGGGTTCTTCTTCGTGACGTAATAATAGCCGGTGCCCGCGCTGCTCACGAGCTTAATCTTTTGCGTGACGGGCTTTGCCATCTCTTCCTCGCTCTCAAAAAAGTTGGGCGAAGCCTACTCGCCAGAACCCGGAAGTCAAGACCGGGAAGTCAAGCCGTCAGCGGTCCCGGCCGAACCCTACTTCGAAGGGCTCGATCTTCTCCTCTTCGGCATCGGGATCGAAGCCGTGCATGAGAAGCGCCCATTGCAGGCCGACCAGCGCACCCTTGACTGGCGGCAGGATGAGGAGCGCCAGCAAGACCGTGAGCGGCAGCCAGAGTGCCGCATGCAGCCAAAGCGGCGGCCGGTAGGCCATCTCCACGGCGAGCACCAGGCCAACCACGATATGGCCGACGATGACGATGGTGAAATAAGGCGGCGCATCATCGGCCCGGTGATGGTGCAGCGCCTCGCCACAAGCGGGGCAGGTCTCAGCCACCTTGAGATAGCGGCGAAACATGGCGCCTTTGCCGCAAGCCGGGCAGGTCAGCCTCGTGCCTCTCAGCAGCGAAAGCAGCACCGAACGCTCGCCGGTCGATCGCGGCTCGCCACGGTCAACGCCAGGGCTGCGAGGCAATGATCTTTCCTGCATGCTCATTCCTTATCGAAGTTCTGCAATCCTGCCAAATTGGATCGCGGCACGCGGCCTCATGCCGCGCTCTGTTTTGCTCTAGCGGCGTCCGCGTGCCCGCCCTTTCCTGGGAGCCTGCTGTTTCCGCCACTGCCCCTGGACGCGGCCGCGAGCCGGGTTGACGCCAATCATACGGCCCTCGCTGAGGAGCTCGAAACGGAGCGCCCCGGCAGATGGGATAGCCTCTACCAGGCGCACCTCGACGAGATCGCCAAGCTGGAAAGCAGCGCCGGTTTCCTCGCCGATCAAAGCCTGACGCTTCTCGTCATGATAGAAATATTCATGGCCGATGGAGGAGGCCGGGACGAAGCCGTCGGCGCCGGTCTCGTTCAGCCGCACGAAGAGGCCGGTGCGGGTGAGACCGGAGACGCGGGCGGCAAAGCGGGCGCCGATGCGATCGGCAAGATAAGCGGCGATCAGCCGGTCGGCAGTTTCACGTTCCGCCGCCATGGCGCGCCGCTCGGTTCCGGAAATCGCCTCGGCGACCTTTTCGAGCAGAGGTATTTCGGCGTCGGTCAGGCCGTCATTGCCGAGCTTGAGGGCGCGGATCAACCCCCGGTGCACCATGAGATCGGCATAGCGGCGGATCGGCGAGGTGAAGTGCGCGTAGCGCCGCGAGTTCAGACCGAAATGACCGAAATTGCCGGCGCTGTACTCGGCCTGAGCTTGGCTGCGCAGCACCATCTCGCCCACAAGCTCGGCAGCAGGGCTCGCCCGCGTCTCGGCGAGGATGCGATTGAAATGAGCGGGCTTTAGTTGCCCGGTATTCGGCAGCTTCACGCCCAACGTCGAGAGAAACTCCGAGAGAACGGCGAGCTTCTCTTTCGAAGGTTGATCGTGCACGCGATAGATCAGGGGTGTGTGCTTGGCCTCCAATTCTTCCGCTGCCGCGACATTGGCAGCGATCATGAACTCTTCGATCAGACGATGGGCGTCGAGGCGGGGAGGGGTGATGACGCCGCGCACGTGGCCCTGTTCGTCGACCTGGATCTTGCGCTCGGGCAGATCGAGGTCGAGCGGTGCGCGTTCGGTGCGCGCCCTGGTGAGGCTGCCATAGGCGCCCCAGAGCGGCAGAAGCACGGGCTCGAGCAACGGTCCTGTCGTGTCGTCGGGGTTGCCGTCGATCGCTGCTTGCGCCTGCCCATAGGCGAGCGCAGCCGCCGAGCGCATCAGGCCGCGCAGGAAGCGATGACCGCGCTTCCGCCCATCCTTGTCGAACACCATGCGCACGGCGAGGCAGGGCCGCGCCTCCTCCGCCTGCAGCGAGCACAGATGGTTTGAGATGCGCTCTGGCAGCATCGGCACCACGCGGTCCGGGAAATAGACGGAATTGCCGCGGGCTCTCGCTTCCTTGTCGAGCGCGCTTCCTGGTTTCACGTAGTAGGCGACGTCGGCGATGGCGACCATGACCACCCAGCCGTCTTTGTTCGTGGGATCGGGGTCAGCTTCGGCCCACACCGCATCGTCGCGGTCGCGGGCGTCCACAGGGTCGATAGTGACGAAGGGCAGATGCCGCAGATCCTCGCGGCGTTTCAGGCCGGGCTCTTTCGCCGCGTCAGCCTCGTTCAGCGCCGCTTCCGGGAAGGCGTCGGGAATGCCGTGGGCATGAATGGCTATGAGGCTCGTCGCCCGCTGATCTTGGGGATTGCCGAGCCTGTCAGTCACACGGGCATTGGCGGCGCCGAAGCGGGCCGGGCCGCCTAACTCGAAGCGGACAAGTTCGCCGTTCTCGGCGTTGTTGGTAGCGCCTCTGGCGACGCGCCACTCTTTCAGCTGCTTGCGGTCGACGGGATCGATGACACCGTTGCCGCCTGGAAGGGCGCGGAAGATGCCGAGCTGGCTTCGTGTGGCGCGGGGAAGCCGCTTGATCGGCCGCGCCTGATAGGGGGTGTCGGCGTCGTCGCCAAGCGGCGTGATGCGGGCCAGCACGCGATCGCCGATGCCGGCGGCAGGCCCTTTGTCATGCTTGCTCTCTATGATGAGGATGCGCGGAGGAGGCCCATGCTCCTCAGACCAGCTGGGGGGGCGTGCGATGAACTCACCGTAGGAATCGCGCTCGACGATCTCCAGCACGGTGACGGACGGTAGCACGCCGGGCCGCTGAAGCTTGCGCCTGGAGCCCGCGATCAGTCCGTCATCGGCCATGTCGCGCAACAGCTCTTTCAGTGCGACGCGGTCACCGCCTTTGACGCCGAAGGCGCGCGCGATCTCGCGCTTGCCGGCTTGCACGCTGGCGCCTTGCAGAAAGTCCAGAATCTCTTGCCTGGAAGGAAGCTTGCCCACTTTTTGGGATTTGGGAGCGTTCTTGGTCTTGGCCACGACTCGTTTTAGCACGTGCGGGTCAAAACTAATGTGCCGTCTCCTCGACGGCCTCTTTCTCTTTCTTCGTCTTGTTTGCCTTGCTCGCCTTGCGCGTAGGCTTCTTTGCCGGTCCCTTGGCGGCTCTCGCGGCGATCAGCTCGACCGCATCAGCCATCGTCACCTCTTCAGGGTTCCGGTCCTTGGGCAAGGTGGCGTTGACTTTGCCGTGCTTCACGTAAGGTCCGTAGCGTCCGCTCAACACCTGCACGGCGCCCTTGAGCTCCGGGTGCTCGCCGAGGTCCTTGATGACGGTGGCGCCTCGGCGAATGCGGTTGGCAGCCTTCTCGGCGAGCAGGCTAACGGCGCGATTGATGCCGACGGTGAAGACTTCATCGGCGCCGCCGAGGCTGGCATATTTGCCGTCATGCTGCACATAAGGTCCGAAGCGGCCGAAGCCGGCGGTGATGGGTTTGCCGTTCTCGGGGTGGGCGCCAATTTCGCGCGGCAGCGACAGCAACGAGAGCGCGCGGGAAAGATCGATGCCTTCGGGATCGAAGCCCTTCGGGATGGAGGCACGCTTCGGCTTCTCCTCGCCGTTCTCGCCAAGCTGCACGTAAGGCCCGAAGCGGCCGGTGCGTAGCGTCACATCGAGTTCGGTCTCAGGATCGGTGCCGAGCAGCTTGCCTTCGCTGCCGAGCGCGCCAGTCTTGTCGCCGCCGTCGGCGAGCTGGCGAGTGAAGCGGCACTCGGGATAGTTGGAGCAGCCGATGAAGGCGCCGAACTTGCCGATCTTGAGGCTCAAGCGGCCGGTCCCGCAGGAGGGGCAGGCGCGCGGATCGCCGCCCGCCTCGGTGCCCGGGAAAATGTGCGGCCCAAGCATGTCGTTCAGCGCATCAAGCACCTCGGCGATGCGCAAGTCCCCGATATCCTGGACGGCAGCGATGAAATCGCGCCAAAAGTCGCGGAGCACGTCCTTCCAAACGAGCTGCCCGGCCGAGATCAAATCGAGCTTCTCCTCGAGGTCGGCGGTGAAGTCGTATTCGACGTAACGGCGGAAGAAGTTCTCGAGGAACGCGGTGACGAGGCGGCCCTTGTCCTCGGGATGAAGCCGCTTTTTGTCGAGCCGGACATATTCGCGGTCACGCAAGATGTTGAGCGTCGAGGCATAGGTCGACGGCCGGCCGATGCCGAGCTCCTCCATCTTCTTGATCAGGCTCGCTTCGGTGTAGCGGGGCGGCGGCTCGGTGAAATGCTGCTTCGCCTCGATCTTGCGCGCATCGAGCTGATCGCCTTGGGCCAGGATGGGGAGGGCGCCATCGTCGCCGATCACATCGTCGGTGCCTTCCTCATAGAGCTTGAGGAAGCCGTCGAAGCGGATCACCGAGCCCGTGGCGCGCAAGCCGTAGGCAACGCCGTCCTTGCCGGTGACGGCGATCTCGGCGGTGGTGCGCTCGATCTCGGCGCTCGAAGCCTGGCTTGCCAGCGTGCGCTGCCAGACGAGCTTGTAGAGCTTGAGCGAATCGTCGTCGAGGTAGCGGGCGACCTTGTCAGGCGGCTTTGAGAAATCGGTCGGCCTGATGGCTTCGTGGGCTTCCTGCGCGTTCTTGGCCTTGGTCTCGTATTGGCGGGGAGACGGGGGGACATAGTTCCGTCCATAGAGCTGCTCGACCGTCCGCCTCGCCGCGGCCATGGCCTCGGGCGCAATCTGCACGCCGTCGGTCCGCATATAGGTGATCAGGCCTTCGCTCTCGCCCCCCATGTCCACGCCTTCATAGAGCCGCTGAGCGATCTGCATGGTGTGGCGCGGAGAGAAGCCGAGCTTGCGCGAGGCCTCCTGCTGCAGGGTCGAGGTGGTGAAGGGGGGCGCCGGGTGACGGCGCTGCGACTTGCTTTCGACGCTTTGCACGACGAAGCGGCCGCCTTCGAGCGCAGCTTTGAGGCGCATGGCGGTGGCCTCATCGGCAATATCGAATTTCTCGAGTTTCTTGCCGTCGGCAGCCGTGAGGCGGGCGAGAAAGGTCTCGTTCTTGGCGGTGGCAAGCTGGGCGGCAAGCGACCAGTATTCCTGCGCCTTGAATTGCTCGATTTCGAGCTCGCGGTCGCAGACGAGACGGAGAGCCACCGACTGCACCCGGCCTGCGGAGCGGGCGCCTGGCAGCTTCCGCCACAGCACTGGGGAGAGGGTGAAGCCGACGAGGTAGTCGAGCGCCCGACGGGCGAGGTACGCGTTGACCAGCGGCCCATCGATCTCGCGCGGATGGCGCATGGCGTCGAGCACGGCTTCCTTGGTCACGGCGTTGAACACGACGCGCTCGACTGCAACCTTATCCAGGGCTTTCTTGCGGTTCAGGATCTGGTAGACGTGCCAGGAGATTGCCTCTCCCTCGCGATCGGGGTCGGTGGCGAGGATCAACTTATTCGCCCCCTTGACCGCTTTGGCGATCTCGTCAAGTCGCTTCGCAGCCTTGGGCTCAACATCCCAATGCATCTCGAAGTCCTTGTCAGGCAAGACCGAGCCGTTCTTGGAGGGCAGATCGCGAACGTGTCCGTAGGAGGCGAGCACGCGATAGCCCGACCCCAAATACTTGTTCACGGTCTTGGCCTTAGCCGGCGACTCAACGATGACAATGTTCATTAAGTGGTTCCATAGCCGGCACTAGAGGCGCCCGGCTCGAGGGGGAGGTTTGCCGCGTCTTGCCCTCGCATTGAGGCGAAAATGGTGTCTTGCACGACGAGTGTCAATTTCCGCTGAATGGGGAGTGCGGCATTCTAGGAACTCGAAATTGACAACTCTAGGCGGTGTAGACTATTTACGACAATCTGAAGATGTTGAAACTATAGGAGAGCGCGTTTGGCGAACACGTCGGAAAAAAGCAAAACGGGGCGCCCGGTCCAGAAAAGCGCCCGATAGAGAAGGCCCTATCAACGGATCCGAAATGACGCGGCGGGAGGCCGCGGACTACATCGCAACCCTAGTGGACGAGCTGAAGTCGATCGCCCAGGCCGGGGGACTGCCCCCCATCGCCTATCTGCTCGCAATGGCCAAAGAAGAGGCGCAAGTTGAGCGCGCGCGGGACGATTGAGGACTAGTCCTCAATCGATCAGTGACACAAGTTGTTGCCCGTGTTTCTCTGCAACTTTACCGCGAGATCGAATTTCAACAGAACGATGTGCACCTTGCGCACCGCATGCCGGTGGCGCGGGCGACTTCGTCTATGTCGACAGGAATCAGACCAAGCGCGCCAATGATCGCCCCCGCTCGCTTTGGGTGGTTCAGGCGGTTCTCCCTTCTCAGGGGCTGACAGCTCAGGGCCGAACGGTTCGACCGGGCGCCCAAGAATTGGCGCCAGAGCTTCGACGATGTCGCGGGCCCGACGGCAGAGCCGTTACGGGCGCCGACCATGGCAACGATCGGGCCGTCGGCAAGTTCGAGCCTGCCTTTGGCATAAAGGAGCGGCGGCGGCGCATCGACATGGGCGAGCGCGTGCGGATAGCCCTTCTCCCCTAATCACGAGACGGGCACCGGCGCGACCGTCAGCTTCAGCTCGGCCTCAGCTTCAGCCTCGCTGAACACGCGCATCGAGGGGCGCCCGCCGCGGCGCGACAGGGCAGGCAGGGCTTCGAGCGCCGCCGAACTGATTGACCAGGGCGCGGAAGGTTATCGGACCGACATTCTCGCTGCGGATCAGCCTGAGCCAGCGACGAAGTCGCCCGCGCCACCGGAATGCGGTGCGCAAGGTGCACATCGTTCTGTTGGAATTCGATCTCGCGGCAAAGTTGCAAAGAAACACGGGCAACAACTTATGTCACTGATCGATTGAGGACTAGTCCTCAATCGTCCCGCGCGCGCTCAACTTGGCCTCTTCTTTGGCCATTGCGAGCAGATAGGCGATGGGGGGCAGTCCCGCGGCCTGGGCGATCGACTTCAGCTCGTCCACCTGGGTTGTCATGTCGTCCGCAGCCTCCCGCCGCGTCATTTCGGATCCGTTGATAGGCCTTTTTCCTGGACCGGGGCGCCCCGTTTTGCTTTTTTCCGACGCCGGTTCGCCAAACGCGTCTCCTAAAGTTTCAACATCTTCAGATTGTGTTAAATAGTCTATACCCTCTAGAGTTGTCAATTTCGAGTTCCTAGAATGCCGCACTCCCCATTCAGCGGAAATTGACACTCGTCCTGCAAGACACCATTTTCGCCTCAAT
>DATFVP010000166.1:0-3240 GCA_035260285.1 Methyloceanibacter sp. | reverse complement strand
CGGCCTGGCTTGAAGCTCCGAACAACAAAGCTGCGAATGCGGCCGAAGCGGCCAAAGCCATCAATTTCGGAAGTCTGGGAAGGTAAGGCATAGTTATCTCCTCTCGCCGTCCCCTCCCTCGGCGGGGGGTATCTGGGGGCTTGGCCGGCAGCCTGCAATCTGGGCTTCACAAGAAAGTGAGCTAACTGGGGGTGCGACGAGGCCGCCAGCGTCTCTGACAGCCTTCGCCTTGACCCTCTCAGCCCAAGCCTCTAGGGGAGCCTATGACCGTCAGCGCTGACACCATCCCGGTGCTCGGCTCCATCGAAGAGCTGGGCAAGAGCTATTCCGCATGGCTCGTCGACATTTGGGGCGTGATGCATAACGGCGTGCGCGCCTTTCCCGCTGCCGTCGAAGCCACGCGCCGCTTCCGCGAGCAAGGCGGCATCGTCGTGCTCCTCTCCAACTCGCCGCGGCCGAGCGAGGGCCTGCACCGTCAATTGCGCGGCCTCGGCGTTACCGATCAAAGCTTTGACGCCACGGTGTCCTCAGGCGATCTGACCCGCCACGAGCTCGCCAAGCACCAAGGCGCCCGCATCTTCCATCTCGGACCTGAGCGCGACCTGCCGATCTTCGATGGTCTCAACGTCACGCGCGTCGATGCCAAAGACGCAGAGCTCATCGTCTGCACCGGCCTGTTCGACGACGAGACCGAGACGCCTGAGGACTATGAGGACCTGTTGCATGAGCTTGCCGGACGGAAGCTCACCATGTTTTGCGCCAATCCCGACCATCTGGTCGAGCGCGGCCACAAGCTCGTCTATTGCGCCGGCGCGCTCGCGCAGATCTATGCCGACGATGGCGGCGAGGTGATCTATGCCGGCAAGCCCTACGCGCCGATCTATGAGCTTGCCGCCGAGATCATCGCCGAACGCGCCGGACGACGAGTGTCGCGCAGCGAGATTCTGGCCATCGGCGACGGCATCCACACCGATATGGCTGGCGCGTCCGATTTCGGCCTCGACGCCGTGTTCGTGGCGAGCGGCCTGCATGTCGGGCCTGGCGGCGAGGGGCTCGACGATTTTCGCCTCGCCGAGCTGTTCGAGGGCCGCAAGCCCCCGCGCGCGGCGATGCCGGCGCTTGCCTGGTAGGCGAGCGGGGGAAATCCTCAATATTGCAGTGCAACAAGGGCTTCGCTATTTTCGCGTTTGCGAAATCAGAAGCAGGGGCGAGTGATGACCACGAATGGCAACGGGGCTGCAAGCAAAGGCTATTTCTTTGAAGACCTCGCCGTCGGCATGGAGGCGAGCTACGCCAAGAAGATCACCAACGACGACGTTTTGGCCTTCGCCTATTTGTCCGGAGACACCAATCCGGTGCATCTCGACGACGCTTACGCTGCGGGGACCATGTTCAAGCAGCGCATTGCCCATGGCTTTCTGACCGCGAGCCTGTTCTCCACCGTGCTCGGCACCAAGCTGCCCGGGCCTGGCTGCGTCTATCTCAGCCAGAGCCTCAAATTCCGCGCGCCGGTGCATATCGGCGATGAGGTGGTGGCGACCGGCAAGATCACGAGCCTCGACTCTGAGAAGGGAAGGGCCGTCCTCGCCATGCAAGCCGCCGTCAACGGCAAGAGCGTGTTGGACGGCGAGGCCGTGATGATGGTACCCCGCCGCGAGCGAGCCTAGTTGCGCTCGCAGATGACATCATAAGGATGGACGAATGGAGGTCATCACCGGTTGGCGGGAGGTCCCTGCGCAAGCCAAAGGCGCAGTGCTCGCCATCGGCAATTTCGATGGCGTCCATCGCGGCCATCAGGCGGTGCTCGGCCGCGCCCGCGATCTAGCCAAGGCGACCGGCAAGCGCTCAGGCGCCGTGGTGTTCGAGCCGCATCCGCGCGAGTTCTTCGCACCCGATCAGCCCTTCTTCCGCCTGACTCCTCTGCCGGTGAAGCTTGAGCTGCTCGAGGCGCTCGGGCTCGACCAGACGTTCGTTATCGCGTTCGGCCCCGAGCTTGCCGGCTTGAGCGCCGAGACCTTCGCCTCGGAGGTAGTGAACAAGGGGCTCGGCGCCGCCCACGTCGTGGTCGGTTACGACTTTACCTATGGCAAGGGGCGCACCGGCTCTCCTGCCCAGCTCAAGGCGCTTGGCAAGAAGCTTGGGTTCGGCGTCGACATCGTCGAGCCTATGGCGGATGACGGCGGAGTGTTTTCCTCGAGCAAGGTGCGCGACTTTCTCCGCCAGGGCGAGATGGACGAGGCCGCGGAGCAACTCGGCTATTGGTGGCGGGTGCGGGGCAAGGTCGAGCGCGGCGCTGGTCGCGGCAAGGGGCTCGGCTTCCCCACGGTCAATCTGCAGCTCGGCAAAGGGCAGGATATCGCCCACGGCATCTATGCGGTCCGGGTCGCGCACAAGGGACGGTGCTATCAAGCCGCTGGTTATGTCGGCCCGCGTCCGACCTTTGGCGGCGATAAGCCGGTTCTCGAGGCCTATCTCCTGGATTTCGAGGGCGACCTCTACGGCGAGGAGATCGAGGTCGAGTTCATCGAGAAGCTGCGTCACGACGCAACCTTCGCCGACGGCGAGTCGCTCGCCGCGCAGATGCACCACGACTGTGCGCAGGTCCGCGGCCTCCTCACTATGCTCGCTGGCGGCGACCCCATGGCGCGCTATCCTCTCGGGCGCGCACTCGCCGGCGGCACTGGATAATAGTAGATGGCGTTGCTAGAACGCCGCAGGCGCGCGGAATCGGCATTTGCCCGGTAATGGCGGAAGCAAGGATTCATGGCGAAGAACAAAAGCAAGAAGCTTTCCTCGCCCGACAAGCCTGCAGGCAAGGCGGCGGCGCGAGCGAAATCGATAAAGGCCACCGCCAAGTCCAAGACCGCCAAGCGCCCCGCGACCAAGCCCAAATCTGCGAAATCCACGCGTTCGCCCTCAACCAAAGTCAAGGTGGCAGCGAAACAAACTGCCCGGCCTCAGGCAAAGGCCAAGCCGAAGGCTCCTCCGGTCAGCAAGGCGCGAGCCGAAAAGCCATCGGCGCCGGTGGCGAGAGCGATCACTCGGCCCCCGCAGATCGGGCGCGACTGGAGCGCCACTTTATTCCTGCCCAAGACCGATTTCCCGATGAAGGCTGGGCTGCCCGAGCGCGAGCCCGAGCTGCTCAAGCGCTGGGCGCGGCTTCGCCTCTACGACCGGATGCGCGAAGAGGCCATGGGACGTGAGAAGTTCATCCTGCATGACGGTCCGCCTTACGCCAAC
>DATFVP010000165.1:0-3811 GCA_035260285.1 Methyloceanibacter sp. | reverse complement strand
CATCTAAGCATCCCGGGTAAGCTTGGCGCTTTGCCAACAGCGCCACAAAGGCCCTCCGCCGATCGCGGAGGGCTTTGTGCGTCTAAGCTAGTTCAGCGCCTCAGCCGCCGTCAGCACCTCTTCGGCGTGGCCAGGCACTTTAACTTTGCGCCAGATGCCGCGAATTACGCCCTTCTCGTCGATTAGGAAAGTGGACCGCTCGATGCCCATATATTTTCGCCCATACATGCTCTTTTCCACCCAGGTCCCGTAGGCCTCGCACACTTTGCCGTCCTCATCCGAGACGAGCGGGAAGGTCAGGTCGAATTTCTTTTTGAACTTCTTGTGGCTCTCGACCGAATCGCGCGAGATGCCGACGATCGCAGCCTTCACCTTTGAGAAGTCGGGCAGAGAATCGCGGAAGGCGCAAGCCTCTGCGGTGCAGCCTGAGGTATCGTCCTTTGGATAGAAATAGAGCACGACCTTCTTGCCCTTGAGATCTTTGAGTGCAATCTTGCCGCCGCCATCGGCAGGCAGATTGAAACTCGGGGCCTTGTCGCCAATTTCGAGGCTCATGCGTTTCCCTCCTAAGGTCCGCTTGGTCATTCTAATATGCGGGATAGTGTTCTCGTCGAAGGGCTCGCCCTCAATTGTATAGCCATGCTTCTGGTAGAACGCCTCAGCGCCGATGCGGGCATTGAGGATGATCATGCCATAGCCGCCGCGCCGCGCCCAAGCTTCGGCAAAGGCAAGCAACCGCGAGCCGATGCCTTCGCCCTGCTTGCCGTCCGCCACCGCCATTTGCTTGAGTTGCAGCGTGTGCGCGCCCAGCCGCTTGAACGAGACCGACCCCACCACGTTGCCGTTGAGGGTGGCGCAGAAATGCCTGCGATGTGCGTCGTCGGCCAACTCTTCCGCGCTGAGGGTGAGGCCGAGAGGCTTGCGCAAGATCGCCTCGCGCAAGTGCAAAGCCTCGGCGTAGAGGGCCGAGCCATAGGGCGCCTCGGAGAGATGAATGTCGTGACCCTCCGTCACTGGCGCTCCTCGTCGGCGACCACGGCCAACAGGCCCCGCGCCTCGAGGTGCGCGCCGCTGTCGAGGGCTGCATCGAAACGGATGGCATAAAGGCCAGGCTTGTCGGGAGGCAAGAGCGGGATCCAGCAGATTTCGCCTAATCGAACGCTTTCGCCGGCGACAGGCGTGCCGAAAAGGGCGCTTTGGCTGCGGCGCAACAGATAACGCGCCCAATGCGCGAAATAGCGCATGAGCCGTCCGAGCGAGAGCTGCTTGGAGAGCCGGTAGAGCCCGCTGGCCACCTCCATGGGTGGGCGCTCCCTCAAGGCTGCATCGCCAGGCGCTCGGCCATGGCCCAGACGGCCTTTATTTGCGGGGCGTCCTTGCTGAGATAGTCGATGTCGCTGTAGCCCCACCAGTCCCAGCAGCCATGCGGATTCACCACGCTCCCGGCGATCTGCGGGAAGAGGACAACGAGGCGGCTGCTATCGGCGTAGTGGGCAAAGCCAGTCTTCTCGATGAAGGCGTCACCCACCGTCTCGCGCGCTTGGTCGCAGCCATGCAGCGCGATGTGCAAGCGGCAGCCTGGATGATCTACGCAATCTTGAGGGACATAGACCACGCCCTCGGCGGCGAGCCCGGTGGGCATGCCGGTGCTGAAGGGTGATTGGTCGAAGGTGATGAACTTGCCGGTGGGGCTTGGGCTAGCATCGGCGAGGGGAGACCCATAGATCCATTCGAGGATCGCCTTCGCCTGATCGTAATCGCAATCGCTGACATAAGGATCCTTGGAGAGGCCGCAGGCGGTGCCTTCGGTCTCGGTCAGGAAGGCGTGGCCTCCTTCCTTCTCGACCAGGGTGACGCTTCCCTCAGGCACACCAGCAGCTTCGTAAAAGCGCTTGGCGGCCTCGACCACGGAGCGGACCACGGTCTGATCCTCGTTGCCGGAGAAGAGATAGATCTTGTCGTCGGCGAGGCCGGAGATCTCATCGATCTTGCCGTCCTCGGCAAGCTCCTTAGCGCGCTTGGCAAGCTTGGCTGCGTCCGGCGTGCCCCAGTCGTCCTTCATGCAGGAATTGGCGGCTTGCGTGGCGTTCTGCCACACCACGATGGGCCAATAGGGAAAAAGCTCGCTGGAGGCGGTCTCGGCGCAGGCGAAGGGCCCGCCGGCGACGATGCCGGCACCGACGATGTCCTTGGAGTGGGCGACCTCGATCTGCCCGGCCATATAGGCGCCCGAGGAGAGCCCCGAGACGGAAGTGGCGGGCAGCGTGATGCCGAGTTTTGGCAGGTCTTCGGCCGCGGCGGCAACGGCCCCGGCGCCGAGGAAAGAGAGCACCGAGAGACCCGCGAAAGCCCAGCGGCGCATCGACATCAGCCTCGATCCCTTTGCGGGATTTTTGACGGGCGTCTCTCGTCCGCTCCAGGAGACGCGCTGACAACTTTTTTATTAGGTCCTGGAGCGCCTTTGGGTCAAAAACTTCTTGCATCGCTGCAGCATGGGTGTACATAGCGCCGTCGTTTAACTTGAACATCTGCTGGTTGGAGGGAGGACGCCATGTCCGATGACGCCCTCTTCCAATTGGGGATGGACTTGGATCGTGGTTCAAGCACCGCCCAAACGGAAGAAAAGCTTTCTCGTTGCCGGTCCTCGCAAGAGGACGAGCGTAAGGATTTTTTCTGTGAGCGTGACGGGGTTCGCTACGCTGGCACCCATCTCATCATCGACCTGGTACGAGCGAAACGCCTCGACGATCTAGAGCACATTGAAGCTACGCTTCGACGCTGCGTCGAGGTCGCTGGAGCCACGCTCTTGCACATCCACCTCCATCACTTCACGCCAAATGGCGGAGTGTCTGGCGTGGCGGTGCTCGCCGAATCGCATATCTCGATTCACAGCTGGCCCGAATACGGCTACGCCGCCCTCGATGTCTTCATGTGCGGCCAGACCCATCCAAGACGCGCCATCGATGTATTGAAAGAGGCGTTCTCGCCTCGCAAGGTGGTGGTCAAGGAGCATCTGCGCGGCAAGGAGATGAATCGATGGACCGGTGGGTCGAAGAGACGTTACATCGCGGCTTCCGCATCCGTCTGAAGGCGGACCGCGTCCTCTTCGACAGCGAGACCGAACATCAGCAGCTGATCATCCTGGAGACCCCCGAATTCGGGCGGGTGATGATGCTCGACGGGGTGATCCAGCTCGCTTCGAAGGACGAGTTCGTCTACCACGAGATGATGAGCCACGTGCCGCTGTTCGCCCACGGGAGAGCACGGAAGGCGCTCATTGTCGGCGGCGGCGACGGCGGGGTCTTGCGCGAGGCGCTGAGGCATCCCGAGCTCGAGAGCGTCACTCTGTGCGAGATCGATCAGAGCGTAATCGAGCTCTGCCGCGAGTACTTCCCGGAGGTCTCGGCCGGTGCCTATGACAATCCCCGGACCAGGATCGTCATCGCCGACGGCACCAAATTCGTGGCCGAGACTGAGGAGCGGTTCGACGTGATCATGGTCGATTCGACCGATCCGATCGGCCCAGGTGCGGTATTGTTCACCCGCGAGTTCTACGCCGGGTGCCGCAAGGCGCTCGCCCCCGGAGGCGTACTCGTCACCCAGAACGGGCTACCCTTCCTGCAGGCGGCTGAGCTTCAGCAAAGCGTCGGTTATTTCCGCGAAATGTTCGAGGACGCCTTCGCCTATCTCGCCACCACGCCGACTTATGTCGGTGGGCCGATGTCCTATGGCTGGGCGACTGACGACACCGATCTCAGGCATCTCCGCCAGAACGCCATCGAGCATCGCTATGCCGAGGCAGGCTGGTTCC
>DATFVP010000164.1:0-11243 GCA_035260285.1 Methyloceanibacter sp. | reverse complement strand
GATCTGCCGCTTTCTCTAAGCTTGCTTTGATCTCATCGACCTCGTAGGTGGCGAGCTCCCAGTTCCTGGCGTTGCCGGCGAACCACAGCTTGATATGCCGCAGCTGGATTTTGCCCATGATGTCGCCGAGCGGAGGCCTGTAGAGTTCTTGCTGGGCGATCGCGAGAGGTGCCAAGATGAGGCCGATGAAAAGAGCACTGATCACCACGAAATATTTCATTTCCGCACTCCCTTTCACCAAAGTCTGGTTCGGCCCACGCGGCGTGAGTTCAGCCTAGCGCGAATGAGTGGGCCGAGCATCGATCCGGGATCCTCCTCCTCGTGACCGCAGACCGACCCCGAGGGCCAGGCAATCCGCTGCAGGCGCTTGACGCACCTTTGGCCTTCATCGGGAGGCGTGCGGCGGAAGCCGTTTTGGTCATGCTGGCCATCGCGGTGATCGCCTTTGCCGTGAAGGGGGCACTCGGCGATCCGTTGCGCGAGATCATGGGCGAGGCGGTGCCTGAAACCCAGCGCGCCGAGCTCAGGCACAGACTCGGTCTCGATGTGCCCTGGCCGACCCAGCTTGCGCGCTATCTCGGCCACGCGGCGCAAGGCGATCTCGGCCAGTCCTATATCTACAAGCGCTCCACGCTCGAGGTGGTGCTGGCCAAATTTCCGGCGAGTTTCGAGCTCGTGCTTGCCGCGAGCCTGATCGTGCTGCTGATCTCGCTCCCTGCCGGCATCCATTGCGCAGTGAAGCCGCGCTCTCTCGGCGCAAGATTGATACTAGGGCTTAGCGTGATCGGTATTTCGGTGCCGGTGTTTCTCACTGGCATCATTCTGATCTCGATCTTCTCGGTGTGTCTCGGATGGCTCCCGGCCTTTGGGCGCGGCGAGACGGTACACATCGGATTTTGGGAGACTGGGCTCCTAACCCTTGACGGACTCAAGCATCTGCTTCTGCCGGCGGTCACGCTGTCGTCGATCATGCTGCCTCTGTTCATCAGGCTCGTGCGCGGCGCCATGCTCGATCAGCTCGGCACCGACTATGTGCGCACGGCGCGCGCCAAGGGTGCATCGCGCCTGCGGGTGTGGCTGCACCATGCGCTGCGCAACGCTCTGCTTCCGCTCGTGGCGATCGCAGGTTTGCAGATCGGCAACATGCTCGCCTTTACGCTGCTCACTGAGACCGTGTTCCAATGGCCTGGCATGGGCTTCCTGTTTCTTGAAGCCGTGACTCGCGCCGACGTGCCGCTGATCACCACCTATCTCGTCGCCGTCGGGTTTCTCTTCGTCGTCACCAACACCCTTGCCGACGTTGTGAGCCTGTGGCTCGATCCCCGCATCAGCCTCGAGGGCCGGCGATGAGCGGGGAAAGCGCACGTACCGTTGCGGCTTCGTTGCGGTCCTTCGCGCTAGACCGGCCGGGTAGCATGGTCGCCGCGGTTTTGCTGGCTACAATCGCGCTCGCGGCGCTTGCGGCGCCACTGATCGCGCCGCAGAACCCTTTCGACCTCGCAAGCTTCGATGTGCTCGACGCCGACTTGCCGCCGTTCTGGCTCGCCGGCAGCGACCCGCGCTTCCTCCTCGGCACCGATTCGCAAGGCCGCGATCTCCTCAGCGCCATCCTTTACGGCACGCGCATCTCCTTGACTGTCGGCGTGCTTGCTGTCGCCATCCAGGCTGCCATCGGCATTCCCCTCGGCCTCATCGCCGGATATGTCGGGGGCAGGGTGGATAACCTCGTTGCCAGGGTCGCCGACGTGCAGCTTTCGCTCTCGACCCTCATCATCGCCATCATTGCCCTCGCCCTGGTGCGCGCTGGCCTCGGCGGCGAGGCGCTTGGGCGCCTCGCCGTGCCGCTCCTCGTTCTGGTGATCGGGATCGCCGAATGGCCCACTTTCGCCCGCACGGCCCGCGCCGCGACTTTTGCCGAGGGGGCCAAGGACCATGTCCGTGCCGCCAAGGCCTTGGGCGCGAGCAATGCCGCCGTCATCCGCCGGCACATCCTGCCCAACATTCTGTCGCCGCTGATCGTGGTGGCCACCACCCAGATCGCCGGTGCCATCATGGCCGAGGCGGCACTCTCCTTCCTCGGGCTTGGGCTGCCCATCACCCAGCCCTCCCTCGGCACCCTGATCCGGTCAGGCTACGACCTGATCTTCGCCGGCATTTGGTGGGTGACCGTGCTCCCCGGCTTGACCCTGGTCGGCGTGTTGGTAGCGGTCAACGTGCTCGGCGACGCCCTCCGTGACGCCCTCGACCCACGCCTGACCCTAAGCTGAGCGGTGGAGCGCTGCCCGAACCTTATGGACAAGAGCGCCGATCCGCCCCATGACATTGGAGCGGCGCCCTGGCCTCTCCCAGCCAGGGAGCCTTTGATTTTCGGGCAGATTCCGGCCATGCGGTATAGTGGTTTGGTCCATGTCCTTTCGGAGGCGTCATGACCGATTCGAGCGGCTCCAGCCCAGAGCTCATCTACTCGCTCCGCCGCGTGAGCGAGAGCGCGGCCCTTGCCGCCTTCGACTGGATCGGGCGCGGCGACGGCATGGATGGCGGCCGTGCGGCCCTCGACGCCATGCTCTCTGCCCTTGCCGAGGTCAACATCGACGCCGTGGTGGTGATCGGTGAGGCCGGCAAGGGCGAGGCGCCTCAGCCGGCGCGCGGCGAGCGCCTCGGGCGCCCAAGCTCAGCCTTCAAGGCCGACATCGCCATGGATCCTGTGGAAGGCACGAGCTATCTAGCCAGAGGCCAGACCAATGCGCTTGCCGTGGTAGCGGTCGCGCCGCGCGGCACCATGATGAACCCGGCGCCCGCCTTCTACATGGAGAAGTTCGTGGCGCCGGCACCTGCGCGCGGCAAGATCGACCCGCACTGGACCACCGGGCGAAAGCTCAGGGTGCTTGCCGAGGTTCTGAACAAGGACGTCTCGCAACTCACTATCTATGTGCTGGAGAAGCCGCGTCATCGCGAGCTGATCGACGACATCATCAGGGCCGGCGCCCGCGTCGCCCTTTATCCCGCCGGCGACGTTGCGGGCGCGTTGCTTGCCGCCATCCCGGGATCAGGCATCGACGCTCTGATGGGAACCGGCGGCACGCCGGAAGGCGTTATGTCGGCCTGCGCCGTGCGCGGCCTTGGCGGAGAGTTTCTCGCCCGCATCGATCCCCAGCTTCACACCGAGTCGAAGGCGGTGAGAGAGGCTGGCCTAAGCACCTCGCGCTGGTACAGCCGCGATGAGCTCATTGCCTCAGACGACGTGTACTTCTGTGCCACCGGTATTACCACGGGCCTGATGGTGGAGGGGGTGGAGCGCACCCGCACCCATTACAAGGTTCAGACCATGATGGTGATCGGAGCGACAGGCGAACGGCAGATCATCACCAGTTATTTGCCGCGAGTGCGAACAGGACAGTCACAAAGCGCGGCGCGTGACGTTGCATAAGTGTTACGTAAATAAAAAAACGTAAGTCTCGGGAGTAGGAGATGCCGAAGCGGGTTGAGCACCCGATCATTTTGGGAATCGTCGGCGATTCGGCGTCGGGCAAGACGACGCTGTCGGCGGGCGTCGCCCAGATCCTGGGCGAGGAGCGCTGCACCGTGCTGTGCACCGACGACTACCACCGCTACGACCGCCGCGAGCGCGGCGAGAAAGGCCTGTCGGCGATCGACCCGCGCGCCAACTATCTCGACATCATGGAGCAGGCGCTCCGCCATCTGCGTGAAGGCGACCCGATCCTGAAGCCGATCTACGACCACCGCAACGGGACCTTCGGCCGGCCGAAATACGTCAAGCCGAAGGAGTTCGTCATTGCCGAGGGCCTGCTCGGCTACACCACCAGGGCCATGCGCGATTGCTATGACGTGAAGATCTATCTCGATCCTGACGAAGACCTCCGCGTCAAATGGAAGATGCACCGTGACACGACGAAGCGCGGCTACACTCGGGACGAGGTCCTTGCATCGCTGGAGAAGCGGCGGGAAGACGCTCCGAAATACATGCACCCTCAGCGCACCTTCGCCGACATCGTCATCCGCTTCCAGACGACGCAAGGCGCCAACGGCTCAGACACCCAGCTCGATGTGCGACACATCCTGCGCCCGACCTTGCCTCATCCCGATTTCGGGCCGCTGTTCGACGGTTCGAGCAATGCCGGCTTGCGTCTTGAGCTTGCCCGCGACCGCGACGGCAAGCCGGTCGACGTGCTTGAAATCAACGGCAATATCTCCGACCAGCATGCCGAGCGCATCGAAGATCTGCTATGGAACCTCATCCCGGAGGCGGGCCATTTGCGCGACCAGGTTGGACGGATCGACGTCGCCAATGGCTCGCCGCGGAGCCACCCGCTTGCGCTGACGCAGCTTCTCGTCGGCTACCACGCCGTCAAAGCGGCGATGGGCGTGCGGGCTTATTAGCGTTTTTGGAGCCGAGATCGAGATGGCTGAAGCTTTGCAGCAGGGTGAGGCATTACCTGAGGCGACCCATCAGGACATGGCAAACGCTATTAGAGCGCTTGCCATGGACGCGGTGCAGAAGGCCGATTCAGGTCATCCCGGCATGCCCATGGGCATGGCCGATGTTGCCACCGTGCTGTTCACGCGATTTCTGAAGTTCGATGCCGCCCACCCCGATTGGCCGGACCGCGACCGCTTCGTGCTCTCAGCCGGTCACGGCTCAATGCTGCTCTATGCGCTGCTTTACCTCACCGGCGTCCCTGGCATGGATCTGGAGCAGCTCAAGCGTTTCCGCCAGCTTGGATCGCGTACCCCCGGCCATCCCGAATATGGCCATGCGCCCGGCATCGAGACCACCACCGGCCCGTTGGGGCAGGGGCTTGGCAATGCCGTCGGCATGGCCCTCGCCGAGCGGCTGCTCAATAGCCGCTATGGCGAGGAACTCGTGAGCCACCACACTTACGTCATCGCCGGCGACGGCTGCCTCATGGAGGGCTTGAGCCAGGAGGCGATCTCGCTTGCCGGTCATCTCAAGCTCGGCCGCCTAATCGTTCTGTTCGACGACAACCAGATCTCCATCGATGGGCCGACCAGCCTTTCTGTGTCCGACGACCAGCTCGAGCGCTTCAGGGCGTCTGGCTGGCATACGGCAAAGGTCGACGGCCACGATCCGCAGGCGATCGCGCTTGCCATCGAGAATGCGCGCGCCGCCATCGACCGGCCGTCGCTCATCGCCTGCCGCACCATCATCGGCTATGGCGCGCCTGCCAAGCAGGGCACCGCGGCGACCCACGGCTCGCCGCTTGGCGAGGTCGAGGTCAAGGGCGCACGCGAGAAGCTCGGCTGGCGTCATGCTCCCTTCGAGGTGCCGAAGCCGATCCTTGCTAGCTGGCGCGCGGCAGGATCCCGTCACGCCGGGACCTACGACCTTTGGCACGACGCAGCGGAGCGCTTGGACCCAGCGGCACGCAAGCACCTGATCGATCCGATCGACGGCGAGGTTCGCGCCAAAATCGCTGCCGCGGTAAACGCGCTCAAGGCCGACTTCAGCCGTGACGCGGCAAAGCTCGCCACCCGCCAGTCCTCGCAGAAGGTGCTGGAGAAGCTGGTGCCGGTGGTTCCCGCGCTGATCGGAGGCTCTGCCGATCTCACCGGCTCTAACGGCACGCTCACCAAGTTGCACACGATCGTCAAGCCAGGCGACTTCTCCGGAAATTACATCCATTACGGCGTGCGCGAGCACGGCATGGCCGCTGCCATGAACGGGCTCGCGCTGCATGGCGGCATCGTTCCCTACGGCGGCACCTTCCTCGTGTTTTCAGATTACTGCCGGCCGTCGATCAGGCTGTCGGCTCTCATAAGCAAGCGTGTGATCTATGTGATGACCCACGACTCGATCGGCCTTGGAGAGGACGGTCCTACGCACCAGCCAGTCGAGCAGTTGGCCGCGCTGCGCGCAATGCCAAACCTCAACGTCTTCCGCCCCGCTGATTCGGTCGAATGCGCCGAATGCTGGCAGCTTGCCCTTGGCACCGAGGCGACGCCCTCGATCCTCGCACTGACACGCCAGGGGCTGCCCCTGCTCCGGACCGCCCATGCCGACGAGAACCTCTCGGCCAAGGGCGCCTACGTGCTCAGCGAGCCAAAGGGCTGCCGCGACGTCACCTTGATTGGCACCGGCTCCGAGGTGTCGCTCGCCGTTACCGCAGCCAAGGCCCTGCAAGAGCAGCGGATCGAAGCTGCCGTGGTGTCGATGCCCTGCTGGGAGTTGTTCGTTGACCAAGATCAAGGCTATCAGGATGCCGTTCTGGGCACCGTCCCCCGCGTTGGCGTTGAGGCGGCGGTCGATTTCGGATGGCAGAAATGGCTTGGACCGCAAGGCATTTTCATCGGAATGCGTGGATTTGGGGCTTCAGCCCCAGGCGAGGAGCTTTATAAGCACTTCGGAATCACAGCAGTGGCAGTCGAAGCCGCGGCCCACCACTTAATTGGCCTAACCGGCAAATCCAAAAAGTGAGGAGACATGTCGAATAAGCGCGTCGCCATCAACGGATTCGGAAGGATCGGCAGGTTGACGCTTCGGGCCTTCCTCGAAGCGCGCCGCAAGGATCTCGATTTCGTGGCGATCAACGATCTCGGCTCGGCCGAGATGAACGCCCATCTGCTTGAGTTCGACACCGTGCATGGCCGCTTTCCCGGGAAGGTGAGTGCCGCCAACGGTCACCTGAAAGCCGATGGTCACGACCTTGCCGTGCTCGCTGAAGCCAAGCCAGAGAAGCTTCCCTGGCGTGATCTCGACATCGACATCGTCATGGAATGCACCGGCAGGTTCGCCGACCGCGACAGCGCGTCCAAGCACTTGACCGCGGGTGCCAAGCGCGTGCTCGTGTCAGCGCCGTGCAAGAATGCAGACCTGACCGTGGTCTATGGCGTCAACGACGAGATGCTGACGCAGGAGCATCACGTCGTCTCCAACGCGTCGTGCACCACCAATTGCCTCGCTCCGGTGGCGAGTGTACTCAACAAGGCGATCGGCATCGAACACGGCTACATGACCACCGTGCACGCCTATACCGGCGATCAGCGCACCGTCGACACGCTGCACAAGGATCCCTACCGAGCCCGCGCCGCCGCCGCCAATCTGATCCCGACCTCGACCGGCGCCGCCAAGGCGGTTGGCCTCGTGCTGCCCGAGCTCAGGGGCAAGCTCGACGGTGCCTCGATCAGAGTGCCTGTGCCGAATGTCAGCATGATCGATCTCACCTTCACCTCCTCGCGTCCGACCACCAAGGAGGAGATCAATAAGGCGATGGTCGACGCCGCCGAGGGGCCGCTCAAGGGTGTGCTCGGGGTGAATGCGAAGCCGCTGGTGTCGTCTGATTTTAATCACGACCCGCTAAGTTCGATCTTCGATCTCGAATCGACTCAGGTCGTGGACAGCACCTTCTGCCGGGTCGTGTCCTGGTACGACAACGAGTGGGGCTTCTCCAATCGTATGAGTGATACCGCAGTCGTGATGAGCAGGTTGATATGAACGATATTGATGTATCTACCATTGCCCGCGCCGCCAATGCGAACGGCGGCGGCAAACCGGACTTTTCCCGCATTCGCACCATCGACGGGCTCGACGTTAAGGGTAAGCGCGTGCTTGTCCGCGTCGACTTCAATGTGCCGATAAAGGATGGGATCGTCGGCGACACGACACGCATCGAGCGCGTCTTGCCGACAATCAAGCAGTTGTTGGCCGGAGGCGCGAAGGTGATTGTGCTGTCGCATCTGGGGCGCCCCAAAACCGGCACAATGACCGACACCACGCTGCGGCCGATTGCCGACAAGATTGCGGAGCTCATGCCCGGCACCAAGGTGATCTTCATCAACAATTGCGTCGGCGACGAGGCTCGGCGTGGCGTCGATGCGCTCCAGCCGGGTGAGGTCGCTATGCTCGAAAATCTTCGTTACAAGGACGGCGAGAAGAAAAACGATCCAGACTTCGCCAAAGAGCTTGCCGCGCTCGGCGACATCTATGTCAACGACGCCTTTTCTACCGCGCATCGCGCCCATGCTTCGGTCGAGGCGATTACACATTTTATTCCTTCTTATGCCGGCCTGTTGATGATGGCCGAGATCAGGGCCCTCGACCGGGCGCTCGATCATCCGGCGCGGCCGGTCATGGCGATTGCCGGCGGCGCCAAGGTCTCGACCAAGATTCAGGTCCTGACCAACCTGACCGAGCGGATGGATCAGCTCGTGCTTGCTGGCGGCATGGCCAGCACCTTCCTGTACGCGCAAGGTGTGGAGATCGGAAAGTCGCTGTGCCAGCCCGAGGCTGTCCCGCTGGTCAAGGAGGTCATGGCGCGCGCCAAGGAGCATGATTGCGAGATCGTGCTTCCCAAGGACTTCGTGGTGGCGAAGGAGTTCAAGGCTGGCGCCGCGTGGCAGGTTTGCGACGTCAGCAATATCCCGGAGAATCAGATGATTCTCGATATCGGGCCGAAGTCGGTTGCCGACCTCAAGCGGCGCTTCGCCGAGATGAAGACGCTCGTGTGGAACGGCCCGCTCGGAGCCTTCGAGATTGCGCCTTTCGGCAACGGCACTTTCGAGCTGATGCAGGCTGCCGCGCGCCTCTTGCGCGACGGCAAGCTCGTGGCCATCGCCGGTGGCGGCGATACGGTGGCGGCGCTCAATGTAGCCGGCGTAGGTGAGGACTTCAGCTATGTGTCCACCGCCGGCGGGGCTTTCCTCGAATGGCTGGAAGGCAAGACCTTGCCTGCCGTCGCCGCGCTCGCGGAGAGCAGAGCTTAACCGATTGCCGCTACAACAGCCTTGTCAAACGATGACGGGCAGGCCAAACCTGCCCGGTCATGAACGAGGCTCGTATGGCGGACCGCTCGGCGCCTAGTGAAATAATCATTGCCCCGTCCATTCTCTCGGCCGACTTCGCGCGGCTGGGAGAGGAAGTGCGCGCCATCGACGACGCTGGCTGCGACTGGATCCATGTCGACGTGATGGACGGACACTTCGTGCCGAACATCACCATCGGGCCCGACGTGGTGCAGGCGCTCCGCCCGCACTCGAAGAAAACCTTCGACGTGCATCTGATGATCACGCCTTGCGACCCCTTCATCGAGGCCTTTGCCAAGGCAGGGTCGGACATCATCACCGTGCATGCCGAGACGGGCCCCCATCTCGACCGCTCGCTCCAGCTCATCAAAGGGTTCGGCAGACGCTCCGGCGTCAGCATCACGCCGTCGACCCACGAGTCCGCCATTGCGCATGTGCTCGATAAGGTCGACCTCATCCTAGTCATGACGGTGAACCCAGGCTTCGGCGGTCAGGCCTTCATTCCGGCGCAGCTCGACAAGATCAGGGCCATCCGCAGGATGATCGGCTCACGGCCGATCCATCTCGAGGTCGACGGCGGCATCAATGCCACAACTGTGGCGCTCGTGGCAGAGGCAGGCGCCAACGCCATCGTCGCCGGCTCAAGCGTGTTCAAGGGCGGCGCTTACGCCGACAATATTGCAGCCATCCGGAAGAATGCCGAGCGCGCCCGCGCCGCCGCTGCGTGATAAGGCTTTGACGCTAAAGTGATCTCCGAGGGGCTTGCGTTTTGCTGTTTTGGTGTGACCTCTAAGTCTATGCCGGCTATCGCCGGCGAGAAGGGCGCAAGCATGAACGTCACCTATTTCGGAGCGCTGGTCGCGGGGCTGCTGAGCTTCCTCTCGCCTTGCGTGCTGCCGCTCGTTCCACCCTATCTCTGCTTCCTCGGCGGCACGACCTTCGATCAGCTCACCGGCGAGGATGAGACGCCGTCCCACGTCTACACCACCGTAGTGCTGTCATCCTTCGCCTTCGTGCTCGGCTTCACCACCGTATTCGTGATCCTCGGCGCGACGGCGACGTTCGCCGGTCAGCTGGTGGCCGAGAATCTCGGCCTGCTCAGCAAAATTGCCGGGGTCGTCATCATCGTCGCAGGATTGCACTTTCTCGGGCTGATCCATATTCCGATACTGCACCGCGAGGCTCGCTATCATGCAGATGCGCGGCCCGCGGGGCTCATCGGCGCCTATCTGATCGGCCTTGCTTTTGCCTTTGGTTGGACGCCCTGCATCGGGCCGGTGCTCGCTGCCATCCTACTCATGGCGGCGGGCGAGGACACCGTCCGCCAAGGCATCCTACTGCTCCTCGTCTACTCGCTCGGCCTCGGCATTCCCTTCATCGCGGCGGCGTTTGCCGTGCGTCCCTTCATGAGCGCGCTACAGCGATTCAGGCCCCATCTCGCCACCATGGAGAGGGTGTTGGGCGGGTTCCTCGTGCTCACCGGTATCTTGTTCCTTACCAACTCCATGACCCTCATCTCAGGCTGGATGCTCGAAATGTTTCCCGGGCTCGCGAAAATCGGCTAGGGCGCCGTCATGACGGCGATCGCGCTTACCGTTGCTGGCTCTGATTCCTCCGGCGGCGCCGGCATCCAGGCTGATCTCAAGACCTTCTCGGCGCTCGAAGTCTATGGCGCGAGTGTGATCACGGCGCTGACCGCGCAGAATACGCAGCGCGTCGAGGCCGTCCATGTGGTGCCGCCTGACTTCGTGCTCGCCCAGATGCGCGCGGTCGCCGCGGATCTCGAGGTCGATGCCATCAAGATCGGCATGCTCGCCACGGGCCCTGTCATCGAGGCGGTCGCTGAGGGCCTCAAGGATTTTGTTGGCATACCGGTGGTGCTCGATCCGGTGATGATCGCGGCAAGCGGCGACCCGCTGCTCGATCCGGAGGCCGTCGATGCGCTCCGCTCGATTCTGATCCCGCTCGCAACCCTGATCACCCCCAATCTCGCAGAGGCTGCGGCGCTGCTCGCCTGCTCGCCTGCGCGCAACGAATATGAGATGGGGATGCAAGCCTGGAAGCTGAAAGAGGCGGGTGCTCAAGCGGTCTTGATCAAGGGGGGCCACAGCGAGGGCGTGACCGCGACCGACATTCTGTTTGATGGGATGGAGCCCGTGAGCTTCGAGGCGCCGCGCGCCGAGTCCCGCAACACCCATGGCACAGGCTGCACGCTGTCCGCGGCCATCGCCGCCGAGCTAGCCAAGGGGGCTTCCCTCGCCGAAGCGGTCGCCGCGGCCAAGGAGTATGTCACCGCGGCAATCTTCGCCGCTGACGAGCTCGACGTGGGCTCGGGCCAGGGCAGGGGCCCGCTGCACCATTTCCACGATTGGTGGGACGACGAACGGGGGCGCTAATCCTCGGCCGGGACGCGAACAGGGGCGCTAAGCCTCGGCGACGACCGTATGGCGTTGTTCCCCGAGCCC
>DATFVP010000163.1:0-3404 GCA_035260285.1 Methyloceanibacter sp. | reverse complement strand
CAGGCCGACAAAGACCAGTTGCGCGCCGAGTTTGCCATCGAGCTTCGCCGGGTCGAGGTGGCGCTGGAAAAGGCGAAGGACAAGGCGGCACGTGAACTGGTCGAAGCCAATAAGCGCCGAGTCGAGATTTCGGAGATCAATACCGAGCTTGAGAGCATCAAAGGGCGCCTGAGCGAAAAGGAGAACGCGAACCGGGTGCTCGAGCAGACCATCCGGCGGCGGCTGCCGGAGCTTGAGGGCCGGCTCAAAGCCGCGAAGGAAGCGATGATCGCGCTTGAGTCCGCCAATGCCGAGCTTCGCAATACCGCTAGCGCCCAGGCTGAAGCTCTCAAGCTTGCGCGCTCAACGCTCAGCTCCCAGCGAGGTGACATCGACCAGTTGCGCGGAGCGTTGGAAGGAGAGGCATCCTCGTCCCGCCGGTCGGCAAAGTCCGACGCGACCCTTGCCAAGGAAAATCGGCGACTCAGCGCCGAGCTGTCCAAGCTCAAGCAGGAGCTTGCCGACGGACGAATCGGCGGTAACGAGAATGGCCTCTTGCGCGAGGAGCTCGGCAAACTCGCGAGCCAGGTCCTCGCCGTGGCCAAGGCACAAGGCACGAGGCTGCCTGACTTCGTACCGCCCTTTGCCCCGCCTCCTGCCCTTGAGCACGGCGGGCGCGAGCCTCACTTCGGGTCAGAGCGGGCCTTGGTCGGCAGAAACGGTGCCGACGCCCGCGAAGAGCCTTCACCTCCCGAGCCTCTGGTCGCGGGGCACTCGCGTGAGCCCTTGGTCGCTCTTTCTGCGGAGGATGCGAGCCATGAGGCCGAAGCCGAGCCTGAGGCGACAGGATCGCTCGCCAAGCTTCTATCAGCCCGCAAGGCGAGACGTCGCGGCGCGAAAGGGCGCCGGACCGGAAGTTTGAGCGAGCGCTTGAAGAACCTGTCGGCCGAGTCGCCAGACAGCTGATCCGCGCCTCAAGCGTCGACTTGCAACAATTCCGTTGAACCATTTTCGAGCCTGAGCGCCGTCAGCCGGTCGGTGAAGACAGCGCCCGTGTCGATGCCGATCCGGTTGGCGCGGATCTCAGGTGCTCGGGTCGGCGTATGGCCGTGCACCACGATCTTCCCGAAATCCTCGTCCGACTTGAGGAACGGCCCCCTAATCCAGACGAGGTCCATCGGGTCCTGCGCTTCGAGCGGCACCCCAGGTCTCACCCCGGCATGGACGAACAGATAATCGCCGAAGGACACCGCGAGCTCAAGCGTATCGAAGAAATCGCGATGGGTGTCGGGGAGAGAGGCGAGGAAAGCTCGGCGCCAAGCCTCCGGCGCGGCGCTTTTGCGGATCAGCCCGGACAGATCCACGCCATAGGAGCGGAACGTGGCATCGGCACCGTTGGCGAGCCATTGCGCGAGAAAAGACGGGTCCTCGAGGAAATCGAGCATGATCGCCTCGTGATTGCCCTTGAGGAAATGTGCCTCGAACCCCCGCGGCAGGCCCGTCAGCAGGAGATCGACCACCTCCCTGCTGTCCGGCCCTCGGTCGATGTAGTCGCCGAGGAAAACAAGGGTCCGCCGCTCTGCCCCTTGCCGTGTCGCCACATCCGTAGTGATCTTGGCGAGCAGGGCCGCGAGCAGGTCGGCCCTGCCGTGAATATCGCCGACGGCGTAAATAAGCTGGCCTTGCGGCAAGGATGGATGGTCCAAGACGGTCAAACCGGTCGAGCGAGCATGGTTGACCGGCCATCCTATCCCAGGCCGCTTGTGCAAAGCGCGCTCAATCCTCATGCATTCCCGGTCGCGCTCAGGATCTCATGATACAACTTGGCAGGAAACCCGAAGACCGTGCTCACGCATTTCGCCTTGAGCCCGATGAACAGCACCATCTCGCCGTTGCGCAATTGGTCATCTTCGGTGATGACGTAAAGCTCATCGGCGTTGAGCGGCGGCAGGCCCTTGAGATCGCGGGCCCGGTCCTGGAAAGTTTTGAGATCGTCGCCCCCGAGATAGTCGTATTTTGCGTGCACCTGCTTGATCGCGGCGAGGATCGTGCTGAGCGGTTTGCAGATGACCGGCGGCGATACCGGCCCGTCGTTGCTGTAATAGGTGGTGCCGTGTTCCTGGACGAGCGGACCGAGCTTCTTCGAAGCGCCCTCCAATCCCGCCAGCCCAATCAGCGAGGCACCAAGCAAGGCGCCGGCGGCGATCTTGAGCCAGACGGGCATGACGGGCATGACAACATCCTCCCGCCGAGGGAGCCTGGACCGGGAGCCGCCCCATTCACGCGGATAAGGAGCCGAAGCGGCGCCATTGCCGAGACGCCAAGGCTCAGACTTACCCTCGGAGCTAAATATTGCGCCCCTGGCGAGGCCCCTGGCAACATCAATCAGACTTCTGGCGGCAGCTGTGGGCGATAGCCGTCCGAGCTCGAAATCGCTAGATCGCGGTGTCGACTTCGCACACCACCGTATCGCGATGGCCGCAGTCAGGAAGCTTCCAGGCGATGACGTCTTCGGTCCCGTCGTCATTCTTGCGCACGATGGGAACGGGGCAGGCCACGCGCCAGAACCGGTAGGACGACGATTGGTGCGATGCGTCCCATTGGGGACCGAGCATCATGGCCGAACGCTGGCAGCGTTGCTCATTGAAGGCGTGCGGGTCGGCGCCGCCATCGACGGCGCGATCATACATCTGCACCTCTTCGCGGCGGCAGACCATCATGGCGTGCTCGGTCGCCCACTCACGATTTTCGGCCTTGGTGTATTCTGCGTTCTGATCGGGAGGTCCGGCGACAACGGTTTTGCAGACGATCAAGACAATTGCCGCAGGCATTGGGACCATGTGGGGGGTATCGGAGATTGTGCCGCAGCCTGGAGGGGGAGGAGCAAGCCCGCCATCACAGCTAGGGTGAGCTTAGTCGGCATTGTCGTGTCCCTTTAATTAGAGTCGCCTGAGCACCTCCTCCCAACAGGCGTAACTCCCTTGCCTCGGCAGCTGGTTATGTCTCCTTGCTGCCGCCTTGTTATGTTGCAATGCAACACGAGCGAACTGGTTGCAGGCCTTGGTGAGGCGCCGCGCGCTGGCCAAGTCCGCCCGAACGGCCAAGGCTTTAAAACATTGTGGTTTTTGCGCCATTCCAAGCCTGCTCCTCCAGTATCCTCATAGCCGATCCCGTGGCACCGGCCCTGAGCAATTGCAATGCTGCACCGCAAAATAGTAGCATGCAAGAGTAATTTGGCCGCAGCTCTAGGAACCCCCGTGGCTGAAGCGGCACGGCAACAGAAGGCGAGACTTTTGGTACCGCGAGCGGCAATTTTTGCCCGCATTGCCCAAATAACGGGCAAGGGCTTGCAGGATTCTTCAGGGGCATTTCCAGCAATGCAGGACGATATCCACAGCTCTGGCAAGTTCGCCGCAGCTCTAATC
>DATFVP010000162.1:0-11512 GCA_035260285.1 Methyloceanibacter sp. | reverse complement strand
CCAGATACGTGTCCCCAAGGGTCTGTTTGATTCGATTTGTAGAATGGAGTCAGGCTCGACTGAAAACTACGTAAATTCAATAGCTTATAAGCCTGTTGGCGAAGAGGGTGGGATTCGAACCCACGGTACGGTTACCCGTACGGTTTTCGAGACCGCTCGGTCAATTCTCTTATTTCCGGGCTCTCTCATAGTGGAGCCGTGTTCGGTATAGGTGACTTCGAGTCCGGGATTTGAACCTACACGCTCATATGCCGTGCGCGACGAACGAAATCTACCTAGATGCTGTCTACCAAGACCGCCAGGTGAGGTGCCTACCAACTACCAGATTTTGCTCGCTTTATCGTGCCAAGCGGATTTTGTTTCGCTCCCCCGAGGGGAGAGGTTAAATGCCGTCGATCCCGATGGCTTATCCGCCGGAGAGAAGGTCGATCATGCGACGGTAGAGCGGCGCGTTAGTCTTCTCCGCCGGTGCAGACCACGGCGACGACGCCTCCTCGAGCCATTGCGAGCGCGTGCCGGGCAGCGCCAAAGGCTGCTTGCCCTCATGCGCGTAGACCATGATGTCGTGCCAGACATGCGCGGGCAGCGTGCCGCCGGTGACGTTCTTCATTTTCGAGCCGTCGTCATTGCCGACCCAGACGCCGCCGACATAGTGCGCGGTGTAGCCGACGAACCAGGCGTCGCGCGAATTTTGGCTGGTCCCCGTCTTGCCGCCGGCGATTTGGTCCGGCAGCGCCGCCTGCCGCCCGGTGCCGCTGACCATCGTCGCGTTCATCATGTCGTTCATTTCCGCGACATAGGACTCCTCGACGACGCGGGCAAGCTCCGGCCCCGTATACTCGTAGAGCAGCTTGCCGTCGCCGTTGCGCACGCGGGCGATGATATGCGGGGTAATCCCTTCGCCGCCATTGGCGAACGGCACGTAGGCGGCGACGAGCTCTAGCGGCGTTACTTCGGCGGTGCCGAGCGCGAGCGACGGGCGGTCGTGCAGCTCAGAGCGAATGCCGAGCCGCCGTGCCGTGCTGATCACGTTCCCGCGGCCGACCTCGTCGGCAAGCTTCACCGCGACGGTGTTGATCGACTGGGCGAAGCTGTCGCGGAGCGTCACCGCGCCACGATAGGTGCCGGTGTGGTTCTTGGGCGCCCAGCCGTCAACGGCGACCGGCTCGTCATTGGCAATCGAGTCGGGGGTGTAGCCGCTTTCAAGTGCGGTGAGATAGACGAAGGGTTTGAAGGCCGAGCCGGGCTGGCGGAGCGCCTTCACCGCGCGATCGAAGGGACTTGAGCGGTAGGAGCGGCCGCCGATCAGCGCCTTGATCCCGCCGCTCGGATCGAGCACCACCACGGCGCCCTCGCTCACATCGAGGTCCTTGCCTTCCGCGTCGAGCGTCTGGCGCAGCGTCAATTGCGCGGCCCGCTGAAGATTTGCATCGATGGTGGTCTCGACGATGAGGTCGCCTTCGGCGTTGCCGACCACCTCAGGCAAGGTCTCAGCCACCCAGTCGACGGCATAAGGATATCCCGTCTCGTCGCTGAAGGTGCGCAGCCGCAATGGCTCTCCCGCGGCAGCCTCGGCTTCCGCGCTCGAGAGAAACCCGGCCTCGACCATATTGTCGAGCACCACGTCGACGCGCGTGGTGGCGAGCTCGACACTGCGCGTCGGCGCATACCGCGACGGAGCCTTGAGCAGGCCGGCAAGCAGCGCCGCTTGCGTCAACGTCACCGACCGCGCCGAGCGCCCAAAATAGCGCCGCGCCGCAGCCTCAACGCCATAGGTACCTCCTCCGAAATAGACGCGATTGAGATAAAGCTCGAGGATCTCGTCCTTGGTGAAGCGCCGCTCGAGCCAGATGGCGTACATCGCCTCTTCGAGCTTGCGCGCAAAGGTGCGGTCCGGCGACAGGAACAGGTTCTTGGCGAGCTGTTGGGTGATGGTCGAGCCGCCCTGAACCACGCTGCCGGCAATGAGATTGCGCATGCCTG
This sequence comes from Methyloceanibacter sp., assembly GCA_035260285.1. GTDB lineage: Bacteria > Pseudomonadota > Alphaproteobacteria > Rhizobiales > Methyloligellaceae > Methyloceanibacter. The sequence goes on along the minus strand of DATFVP010000162.1, from coordinate 9,529 downwards.
CGCGGACGAGACCGACCGGGTCGACCCCCAGATGGTTGTAGAAACGGCGGTCCTCGGTGGCGATCACCGCCTGCGGCAAATAAGGCGGCAGCCGGTCGAGGCGGACATAGCCGCGCCTCAAGCCGCGCTCGGCGAGCACAGTGCCGTCGGAGGCGAGGATAGTGAGGTTTGGCGGCCGGTCGTCGAGGGTAAGCAGGATCGGGTCGGGGAGGCGGGCGACGAAATAGAGGAAGCTGCCGACGATGATGAGCACGATCAAGGCCATCGTAGTGTAAAGGCCGCGTAGCAAGGCGCGGCGGATGGTGCTGCTGGTTGTCAGCTGCGACGTCTTGCCGGGTTTCCGTGCAGGCGCGCGTTTGCGGCCGCCGAAATGCGGTTCGACGCGCTCTTTTGCCTTTGCCGCCTTCGCCGCTGGCTTTGGCTTCCGCCGCGCTGCCATGGATTGCTTGCCCCAGCCGTTCGCGATCGCGGGGGAGGCGCCCCCACGAGCCTTGGCGCCTAGAGGCTAGTTGTTTCAGATTGATCCAGGGTTAAGGTCAAACCGGCAGTGGAGTGGCCTTCAACCCACTCTCAGTCATGGCCGGGCTTGTCCGCCATCCACGATTTGCAAGACTCGCTTTGTTCTAACCCTCAAACGTCCAAATTCGCCACTGTGAGCGCGTTGGCCTGGATGAATTCGCGGCGCGGCTCCACCACGTCGCCCATGAGCCGCGAGAAGATCTCATCGGCCTCGTCGAGCTCGCCGACCTTCACTTGCAATATGGTGCGGGTCTCGAGGTCGAGCGTGGTTTCCCACAGCTGCTCGGGGTTCATCTCGCCAAGGCCTTTGTAGCGCTGCAACGTAAGGCCCTTTCGGCCAGCCGCCATCACCGCTTCGAGAAGCTCTGACGGGCCATGCACGACGAGGCTCGAGTCTTTCCGCTTCAGCGTGGCCGTTCGCTCATAGACCTCCTGAAGGTGCTCGGCGAACTGGTCGAGCTTGATCGCGTCGGCCGAGGCGATGAACGGCCCATCGATTAGATGCGATTCCATCACGCCGCGAAGCTCGCGCCAGAAGCGCAAGCCGCCTTCGGGCAACGCCTCGCCATGCCAGCCCTTTTCGGTCTCCTCCGAAAGCGCGTCGAGGCGCTTGGCGATGTAAGTTGCCGCGGCTTGGGCTTGCTTGACGTCTTTCAGTCGTTTCACATCGAGCGCGCCTGCGATCGCCGCCTGCTCGACGATGAAGCGCGGATAGCGGCTGTGCAGGCCCTTGAGGATGGTCGTGATCCTGCGCGCGGTCTCCACGATGTCGCGCAAATCGGCGCCGGCGCGGACGGCTTTGTCGCCGGTAAGCAGTACGGTGTCCTCGAGGCCCTCTGAAATGAGATAGTCCTCGAGCGACTTCTCGTCCTTGAGGTAGCGCTCCTGGCTTGCGCGCTTCACCTTGTAGAGGGGAGGCTGGGCGATGAAGAGGTTGCCGGCTTCCACGAGCTGCGGCATCTGCCGGTAGAAGAAGGTGAGCAGCAGCGTGCGGATATGAGCGCCATCCACATCGGCGTCGGTCATGATGATGACCTTGTGGTAGCGGAGCTTAGTGAGATCGAAATCGTCGCGCCCGATGCCGGTGCCGAGCGCGGTGATCAGCGTGCCGATCTCTTGGCTCGACAGCATCTTGTCGAAGCGCGCCCGCTCCACATTGAGGATCTTGCCGCGTAACGGCAGCACCGCCTGAAAGGCGCGGTCGCGCGCCTGCTTGGCTGAGCCTCCTGCGCTATCGCCCTCGACCAGAAACAGCTCGGACTTGGAGGGGTCGCGCTCTTGGCAATCGGCGAGCTTGCCGGGAAGCGACGAGATGTCGAGCGCGCCCTTGCGCCTGGTCAGCTCGCGGGCCTTGCGCGCAGCCTCGCGCGCCGCCGCAGCCTCGACGATCTTCTGCACCACGGCGCGCGCCTCTCCGGGATTCTCCTCGAACCATTGCGACAGAGCCCCGGCCATGACCCCTTCGACTACTGGGCGCACCTCGGAGGAGACAAGCTTGTCCTTCGTTTGGCTGGAGAATTTCGGATCGGGCACCTTGACTGAGAGCACGCAAGTGAGCCCCTCGCGCGCGTCGTCGCCGGTCAGAGCTACCTTCTCCTTCTTGGCGATGCCCGATTCGGCGGCATAGGTGTTGACGGTGCGGGTCAGAGCCGCGCGGAAGCCGGCGAGATGCGTGCCGCCGTCGCGCTGCGGGATGTTGTTGGTGAAGCAGAGCACGTTCTCGTGGTAGCTGTCGTTCCACCACAGCGCCGCCTCGACCACGATCTTGTCCTGCTCCTTCTCGACCACGATGGGCTCTGGAATAAGCGGGTGCTTGGTACGGTCGAGAAAGCGCACGAAGGCGCGCAAGCCTCCCTGATAGCGCATCTCCTCGGTCTTCGGCTCGACGCCGCGATGGTCCGAAAGCACTATGCGCACGCCGGAATTCAGGAATGCCAACTCGCGCAAGCGATGCTCGAGCGTGGCGTAGTCGAACTCGACCATGGTGAAAGTCTTGGTCGAGGGGACGAAGGTGACGCGCGTGCCGGTCCTGGTCGCGGGGCCTACCTCGGCGAGCGGCGCCTCGGGCACGCCGTCGGAAAAGCGCATGAAGTGCTCCCTGCCGTCGCGCCAGATGGTGAGGTCGAGCCTCGATGACAACGCGTTCACCACCGACACGCCGACGCCATGCAGACCGCCGGACACCTTGTAGGAATTCTGGTCGAACTTCCCGCCGGCGTGGAGCTGGATCATGATCACTTCCGCCGCCGAGACGCCTTCGCCCTTGTGAATCTCGGTCGGAATGCCGCGGCCGTTGTCCTCCACCGTGGCCGAGCCGTCGGCGTTGAGCGTCACTTGGATCTCGTCGCAATAGCCGGCAAGCGCCTCGTCGATGGCGTTGTCCACTACCTCATAGACCATGTGGTGCAGGCCTGAGCCGTCGTCGGTGTCGCCGATATACATGCCCGGCCGTTTGCGCACGGCGTCGAGGCCTTTCAGCACCTTGATGGACTCGGCACCATAGTCTGAGGACGCGGCAACCTTTCTTTCTGAGGCTCGTTTCATTGGGTCCTTGCGGGTCAATTTCTATGTCTTTTTTGGTTATTTCGGCCGACGGAAACCGCTGCCCCGATCAGGCGCTTATTCTACCCCGATTCACTGCCAAGATTTGGGCTTGCGACGCCAAAGAAGCGAAGGTTTCCGGGTCGGTTCCGGTCATCCAGGCCTGGGCTTTGAGGTCCAGAATCTCGCCAAAAAGGGCCTCTCTGCGGGCGTGATCGAGATGGGCCGCAACCTCGTCCAAGAGGACGAGTGGAGCAGCGCCGGAAAGGTCGCGGATCAGCCTCGCCTTGGCGAGCACGAGGCCTAGCAGAAGCGCCTTCTGCTCGCCCGAAGAGCAATCGCCTGCAGGCGCATCGTGGGGGCCGTGAACCACTATTAGGTCGCTCAAATGCGGTCCAGCAAGGGCCCTGCCGGCGAGGCGGTCGCGCTCGCGCGCCTCCGACAACAGGCTCACATAATCGTCCTCGACCTCGACCGCCGGTCGCTCCATGAGGGCGCGCTCGAGCGTACCTTCGAGCGCCAGCACGGCGAAGGGGAAGGGCCCAGGCCCGCGCGCCTCATGCGTTGCCTGGATCAGGTCCGAGAGCCGCGCGATCGCATCGAGCCTCGCCGCTGCGATGGCCACGCCCGCTTCCGCCATCTGCTCTTCGAGCCCGGCATAGAGCGAGGGCGATCCTTCGCGCATCTGGAACAGGCGGTTCCGCTGCCGCATGGCGCGGTCGTAGCGTCCTCGCGGCCCGCTCATCTTCGGATCGATGGCAAACATCAGCCGGTCGAGAAACCGCCGCCGCTCGGAGGCTGGACCGGTGAACAGCCCGTCCATCTCCGGGATCACCCAGACGAGCTGCACATAATGGGCAAGAGCGCCGGCGCTTTGCTCCTTGCCGGCAATGCGCACATTGCGGCCCGTGCCTTCGCTTGTGCCGGAAAGCCCGAAGCCGGTGCCGATCTCGACCACGCCTTCGAGCGACATCACCTTGGCAGCCACCGCCCAGCCGCCCGGACCGTCCTTGCGGGTGAGCTCCTCATAGGGACGCCCGCGCAAGCCCGGACCGGCGCCAAGCAGCGACACAGCCTCGAGCAGGTTGGTCTTGCCCGCGCCATTCTCGCCTACGAGAACCACCGGGCGTTCGTCGAGGCTTGCCGCCGCCCGCTCGTAGTTGCGGAAATTGGTCAGCCTCAGCTCTTGGACATAGAGACGCAACTCGGCGCGAGCGGCTTCGCCGATCGCCTCACGTGCAGCCCGCTCGCGATATCCGCTCAGGGCCGCCCTCATACCCGCATCGGCATGAGCACATAGAGAGCGGATGCGTCCCTGCCGTCGCGGATCATGGTGGGAGAACCTGGATCGGCAAGCTGGAACTCGGCGGTGCCGCCTTCGAGCTGGCCCGAGATGTCGAGCAAATAGCGGGCATTGAAGCCGATCTCGAGCGGATCGAAGCCATACTCGACGGGGATCTCTTCGCTCGCGCTGCCGCTGTCCGGATTGTTGACCGAAAGGGTGAGCTTTCCGTCGGTGATGGAGAGCTTCACCGCCCGGCCCTTGTCGCTCGACAGCGTGGAGACACGGTCCACGGCTTGCGCAAAAGCGTGGTTGTCGACCTCCATTGTCTTGTCGTTGCCTTGCGGAATCACCCGCTCATAGTCGGGGAAGGTGCCGTCGATCAGCTTGGAGGTGAGCACGACGCGCGCGGTCGAGACGCGGATCTTCGACGGCGACAGCTCGACGCGAACGTCCCCATCGCCGTCCTCGGCGAGCTTGGCAAGCTCGGCAACGGTCTTGCGCGGCACGATCACGCCGGGCATGTCCTTGGCCCCGGCGGGCAAAGGCAACTCAACTTGCGCGAGGCGATGGCCGTCGGTGGCGACAGCCCGCAACACCTTCTTGCCGCCGCTTTCTGTGGCGTGGAGATAGATGCCGTTCAGATAATAGCGGGTTTCCTCGGTGGAGATGGCGAAGCGGGTCTTCTCAATGAGGCGCTTGAGGTCCGCCGAGCTCATGGTGAAGGCGTGGCCGAGATCGTCAACGCTCAAGGACGGAAAGTCGTCTGCCGGCAGCGTCTGCAGGGAAAAGCGCGCCTGACCGCAACTGATGGTGAGCCGTCCCTGATCGCCCTCCCGCGCGATGTCGATGTCGGTTGCCTCGGGCAGCTTGCGCACGATGTCGTGGAACATATGGGCTGGCACCGTGGTGGCGCCTTCGCCCTTGGCCCGCGCCGGCACCGTCTCGACGATCTCCATGTCGAGGTCGGTCGAGGTCAGCTTGAGCTCGTTATTGCGCGAGGCGATATGAACATTGGACAGGATGGGAATGGTGTTGCGCCGCTCGACCACGCTTGCCACATGGGCGAGCGCCTTGGTCAGGGCGGGCTTATCGATGGTGAACTGCATGGGTTAAACGAGACCACTCCGGCGCCCCTTCGGGGTGGTTGCAGGCATTCCGGCCGAAGCCGTCAAGGACCCGGCGAGACCCCGAAAAGGCGCGATGAAAGCTAAAAACTCCCGCTTCAACTTGACCCGATAGGGGCAAATTTGCAAGAGCGGGAGGAGGGGCCGAATCGCCCCATTTCCTCGCAATTTCAACCCCCCTAGTCGCGTAGCAGCCGCTTCAGAAGCTCGATCTCCTCGCGCAGCTGATTGTCGTCGTTCATGAGCTGCTCGATCTTGCGGATGGCGTGGAGCACCGTGGTGTGATCGCGGTTGCCGAACCGGCGGCCGATCTCCGGCAGCGAGCGCGAGGTCAAGAGCTTCGCGAGATACATGCCGATCTGGCGCGGTCTTACAATCGACCGGTTGCGCCGCCCCGACAGAAGGTCGCCGCGGTTCACCCCGTAATGCTTCGACACCGTGCGCAGGATGTCGTCGATGCGCACCCGTCGCGGCTCGGCGCCCCGCATCAGATCGCGGACGATCTGCTCGGCGATCTCGATGGTGACCTGCTCGTCGGTGAGCTGGTAGCTCGCGCGCAAACGATGAATGGCGCCCTCAAGCTCGCGACCGCTCTCGGTCAGGCGCTCGGCGAGGAAGGCGAGCACCGTGTCGGAGATGGCGAGCCCAGGCGTTTCGGAACACGCCTCTTGCGCACGCTTCGACAGGATCTTGTGTCGGAGCTCGTAGTCCATCACCCCGATTTCGGCGACGAGGCCCCCGCCAAGCCGCGAGCGCATGCGCATGTCGAGCTTGTCGAGCTGGGTCGGCGCCCGGTCCGCCGCCACCACCACCTGCCGGCCTCCGTCGATCAGCGAGTTCAGCGTGTGGCAGAACTCCTGTTGGATGGTCGGCCCTTGTAGGAACTCCATGTCGTCGATCAGGAGAATGTCGATCTTGCGCAACTTCTCTTTGAAGGCGAGGGCGTCGCGCGCCCGCAAGGCCTGCACGAAGCCTGACATGAAGCGCTCGGCGGTGAGATAGAGGACCTGCGCCTCGGGCTTGCGCTGCTTCACGTCCCAGGAGATCGCGTGCAGCAAATGGGTCTTGCCGAGGCCGACGCTGCCATGGACGAAAAGCGGGTTGAACAGCTGCTGCGGCGTTGAGAAAGCGCCGGCAACCTCCTGTGCTGCGGCATGCGCGAGCCGGTTCGAAGCGCCGACCAGGAAGGTGGTGAAAGTGAGCCTCGGATCGAGCGGCGAGCCTTCGAATCCGCCATAGCCCGTGCGCAGCGGCATGGGCAGAGGTGGTGCCTCTTCGAGGGCAGGCATCGCCATCGGCTTCTGGCGCAGAAGCTCCTTCGGCTGCTCAGTGCCGAAATGCGGCTGCCGCACGCGGAATTCCACTCGTTCGACGTCGGCCCATTCGGACCGGAGGAGTCTCAGCACAAATTCGTAGTAATGCGATCTAAGCCAATTGCGCAGAAAGCGCGTCGCCACTGTCAGGTGGACGCAGCCCTCATCGAGACGCTCAAGCTCGACCCCCCTAAACCAGCTTGCGAATACATCTTCGCCCAACTCCGCGCGTAGCCGGCTCTTGACCCGCCCCCAAGCATCGCCTGCGGACGCGAACTGCTCTTGCTGTGCCACGGTTCTTCTTCTGCTCCATTGTTCTCGTTCGCGCCGTTACGCACCGCACGCCTCACACTTGAGCAGTCAACCAAAGTCCGACGCGGACAGTCGTGACCGTCCTGATGTCAGATCTTGCCCACTAGCCTTGCAGCCAGGGAAGACCAGACGCTTTCCATCCACTGCAGGTGCCGCGATGCCGCAAATCGTCAAGCGGCCCTTCGAAGCCGCATAAGACGTTGTGACAGGACCTGTACCCCGCCTCAGCCATCGCTCTGGCCGCAGCCATGCTCCGGCTACCCGAACGGCAAATAAAATAGAGATCGTCATCGAGCTGCACGCCAAGTGCTTTGAGCTCGCCGGTGAGTCGCTCGACAAAGCGCGCATCGACGCTTTGGTCGGGAAAGGTCTGCCACTCGACAAGGACAGCCCGTTTGCCGATCGGTCCGAGGTCAGGAATTCCGACATAGGTCCACTCTGCGCGCGTGCGCACGTCGACAAGCTGCGAGCGGGGTCCCGAGGTGAGACCTTCCCACGTCGTAGCGACGTCGACCTCGTCGACCGCTCTTTCGGGTTCCTGGTTGCTCAAAGGACAGTTCGCCTCTCGATCCCAAGCAACTTCAAAGAAGAAATGGAGTGTCAGCCACTATATTTGGTGGCTACGCTGAACCTGTACACAAAGCCACCTACAGGATACGCGTTAACTATCTACAACTTTCCCACAACCCAGACAATCGAGACAAGACAAGTGCGCCCCGGCTGAGGCCAGGTGCCTTACGCTTGATTGTGAGGAGGGGAACAACCCCGTTCGGATGATTGGACTATACACATGGGCCACGGGGTGATCAAGCGACGCCCCTCCGCGAATATCCCCGAAATCCAAGGTCGACGGCGCATCGGCAGCTCCCGGCAAACCCCTGACGGCAAGGCTGAATCCTGGCTCAAGCCTCGTGGCCTGAGAGAGTAGCGCACAGGTTATCCAAGTGTCACACAATTGGAAATTTTTCTGGGGGTGGGACACGCCTTAAGGCGGAGGTCACAAGACCGCAGTCAAACGGTTGAAATATCTTCACCGAATTGACACGCGAGAAGCCTCGCACCTTGCGGATGGTCCACCAGGTTGTCACTCAACCGCAACAGTCGTGCTTTTTTTTGGTCAGGCGCCCGCCATGGCGCTGACGCGCTTGGCGAGCCTTGAAACCTTGCGCGAGGCGGTCTTGCGGTGCACGAGTCCCTTCTGCGCGGTGCGCGCCAAGACTGGCTCGGCTTCCTTCAGCGCGGCGACGGCGGCCTTCTTGTCGCCAGCTTCGATTGCCTCTTCCACTTTCCGCGCGTAGCTGCGCATGCGGCTGCGGCGCCCCTTATTGGCATTGGTGCGGCGGACGGTTTGGCGGGCAGCCTTCTTCGCCGATTTGGTATTGGCCATGGTTCAGGTCCTAAACGTTAAGCCCCTTCGGCACTGGCCGATCCCGGAAAGCGCAGAGAAACGGGGATAGTGAGCCCCGGTCTATAGCGAGCGCCCCCCCAAGCGTCAACTGTACGCGTTACCTACCCTTCAGTTGACAGCGCAAAGCGCCGATGGCTCATGTGGCCTCGCTCGTTGCTGAGCAGTGAGGGGTGAGCACACCACATGCGCATTCTGGTTACCGGCGCCGCCGGCTTCATCGGTTTCCATACGGCGGCCCGGCTGCTCGACCGCGGCGACGAGGTCATTGGGCTCGACAATATGAGCCCTTATTACGATGTCTCCCTCAAAGAGGCCCGTCTCGAACGGCTCAAGGGCCGCAACGGATTCCATTTCATCAAGGCGGACCTTGCCGAGCGCGAAGTGGTCGAGGGGGTGTTCGCCGCGGAGAGGCCCGAGCGCGTCATCCATCTCGCAGCGCAGGCCGGTGTCCGCTACTCGCTCAATCATCCCCACGCTTATATCGAGGCCAACGTCGCCGGGACCCTGCACGTGCTCGAGGGCTGCCGCCACCACGGTGTCCAACACCTCGTCTACGCCTCTTCAAGCTCGGTCTATGGCGCGAACCGCAAGCTTCCCTTCAACGTGAGCGACAATGTCGATCATCCGGTGAGCCTTTACGGCGCGACCAAGAAGGCGAACGAGCTGATGGCCCATGCTTACGCCCATATCTTTACGCTTCCGGTGACCGGCTTGCGCTTCTTCACGGTATACGGCCCTTGGGGTCGGCCAGACATGTCGCTCTTCCAGTTCACGCGCAACATTCTGGAAGGCAAGCCCATCCCCGTCTTCAACTACGGCCACCACGCGCGCGACTTCACCTATATCGACGACGTGGTGGAAGGCGTGGTGCGCACGGTCGACACCGTCGCCACCCCCGATCCCGATTGGCGTCCCGAGGATCCAGATCCAGCCACCTCGTCGGCGCCCTACCGGCTCTACAATATCGGCAACCACTCGCCGGTTCAGCTTCTCGACTATATCGCCGTGATCGAAGAGGCTGTGGGCC
>DATFVP010000161.1:0-3758 GCA_035260285.1 Methyloceanibacter sp. | reverse complement strand
TTGGCGCAATTCTTCCCGGCGTGACTCCAAGGTAGCTCAGCCCATGAGGAATAGGACAGGGACCGCGGCTTCGGCGGCGGCGCAAAAAACTGCGATCGCGGTCCTTGCCGCGATAAGCATCTGCCATCTCCTCAACGACGTGATTCAGTCGCTGATCGTGGCGCTCTATCCCATGATCAAGCAGAGCCTCGCGCTCGACTTCCGCCAGATCGGGCTCATCACTTTCACCTTCACCTTCACCGCCTCCGTGCTTCAGCCGCTCGTCGGCTTCGTTACCGACCGCTACCCCACCCCCTATTCTCTCGTGGCCGGCATGGGCTGTTCGCTCCTTGGCCTCCTCGTCGCCGCGTTTGCCTCGACGTACGGCTTGGTGCTCCTCGCCGTCGGGTTGATCGGGATGGGATCCTCGGTGTTTCACCCCGAGTCTTCGCGCGTGGCGCGCCTTGCCTCGGGCGGCCAGCACGGTCTCGCCCAATCGGTATTTCAAGTCGGCGGCAATTTCGGCACCGCGCTCGGTCCGCTACTCGCGGCCTTTGTCGTGCTGCCGTTCGGGCAGGGGAGCATCGCCTGGTTCTCGATCGTGGCCCTGATCGGCATGGTCCTGCTTGCCGCGATCGGCTCATGGTACGGCCGGACGCTGAAATTCAACAACGCCGCGCCTCAGAGCGAGCTCGAAGCGATTCACGAACTGACCCACGGCAAGGTGCGAAAGTCGGTCGCGATCCTGATGGCGCTCACCTTCTCCAAGGACTTCTATCTCGTCAGCATCACGAGCTTCTACACCTTCTATCTGATCCACACTTTCGGCCTCTCGGTGAGAAGCGCGCAGCTCTACCTGTTCCTGTTCCTGTTCGCGGTCGCCGCGGGCACGGTGATCGGCGGTCCGATCGGGGATCGCATCGGAACGAGGCGCGTGATCTGGTGGTCCATTCTCGGCGTGCTGCCGTTCACGCTCGCGCTTCCCTATGTCGGCTTGCTCGGCACCGCGATCGTGAGCGTGATCATCGGGCTCATCCTCGCGTCAGCTCACCCTGCGATCATCGTCTATGCGCAATCACTGATCCCGGGCCGGGTCGGCATGGTGGCGGGCCTGTTCTTCGGTCTTGCCTTCGGCGTCGCAGGGATCGGGGCGGCCTTTCTCGGCTGGCTTGCCGACGCGACCAGCATCACCTTCGTCTATCATGTGTGCGCGGTTCTGCCGGCGATCGGGCTGCTCGCGGCTTTTCTGCCGGAGATGGCCAAGCCGGGAAAAGCGCCGGCGCGGCGCAAGAAATGACCTGCGCCAGAAGCGGCTTGCGGCCGCTCCGGCCATAGTGACGCGCAATCCACAGCCGCGATTTTTTATCCACAGGGACGCTCGGCTCGGTCTTCGCCACGGACCGCGCGCGTGACGCCAAGGCCTTGGAAACTCAAGCGATACGACCTTTCAAGCGCGCTGTCGCCGCCGCGAAAGGCTGAGTGAGACAGAGGCGGTCCCGTGTGGTTAGATGGAGGGCAGTGAGGCCGCCCGGCCGACGCAAGCCGGGACCTCGCAAGACTTGCCGGGCGCGGCGGCCAGGCAGGGTTCGTTCGGTCTTGCGTGAACCTGCCAGCCCGCTCGGTTGTTGGAACCAACGCCATGAACGAGGGGCAGCAATGCGTGACATACGCGGGGACCTGCAAGACCGGGCGTCGCTCTTGGAAGAGCAAATCAACGCCCAGGAAGCGCAATTCGACCAACTCATCGAGCAGCTCAAGCGCGAGCACGACACGAGGCTCGAAGACTTTCGGGCCGAGCTCGATGCGGTAAACCGGCTGATGGAGCTCGAACTCCGCCGGCTCGAGACGGCGCCGTCAAGCCAAAGGACGCAAGCGCACGAGCAAGTGGGCGAAGCAGTCCATCAGCCGCATCATCACCTCCAGAATCAGCCGCAGCCGCAGCCGCAAGTTCTGCATCAACAGCCGCAGCCGCAGCCGCAAGTTCTGCATCAACACGCCCAGGCACAGGCGCAACCGCAGCCTCAGCGGCAACCGCAGCAGCCTTTGGCCGACTTCCTCATCCGCTGTCTCAACGAAGCGGGCGCCATGTCGCGCGAGGATCTCCGCCGGCTCGCGTTGCAGGAAGGCTATTTCATCGATGCGGAAACCGCCGACCGGGGCGTGCACGCCACCCTGATCAACATTGTGAAGGCTGGTCTCATCCGGCAATTGCCCAACGGGAATTTCGCGCCTGCAACCGTGCTCGACACGATCAGGCTCCGGCGAGCGATGTAATTTCGACTGGTCTTTGAGCGCCGGGGCCGTCGTCGGCTCCGGCGCTCCTATCCGCGCGATCGCGCCGCTTCCGTCTCGCACCCTCCGCGCAAGAGCTCGACCACGTCGTGGCGGACCTTGTCCTCGGCATAGCGCGCGAGCGCCTTGCGGTCGGAAAATTGATCGAGCGGCATTGGCGGCCCGATGCGGATATAGGCGTCGATCGGCCCGAGCCCGAGCAGCCTCCATGCATGCGAGCCCAAATCCATATCGCCGTACCAGGCGACGAGGTATCGTCCGCGCCGGCAGAGGGGCAGGCCGTAGACTTTGTTATAGGTGAGCGCGAGCGTCTGAGCCGAGACCTTGGCCCCCATCGGCGCTCCTCCCACCGGCTTCGCCGCCGCGAACAGGGACGTCTTGAACGGGATCACGCTGTTGCCATCGCTCGAGGTGCCCTCGGCGAACAGCACGATATGGTCACCCTCCGCAAGCCGGCGCAGAATCTCATTCGCCTTGTCGCCGACTTCGCCCCGCCTTGTGCGGTCCACGAACACGGACCGCTGCAATTTCGCGAGCCAGCTCACGAACGGCCACGAAGCCACCTCTTGCTTGGCCACGAACGAGACCGGGGCCACCGCCGAGAGCACGGTGATATCGATCCACGACACGTGGTTCGAGATCAGAAGCACGCCCTGCTGCTCGGCGACCTTTCCGTCGATATTGAGCCGGACGCCGGCGATCTTGCACACCTGCCGATGGTACCAATGCGGGAAGGTGCGGGCGAAGCGCGAGCCGGTGGCAAGGAGGAGAAACTGAAACGGCATCAGCGGCAGCGTGAAGGCGAAGAAGACGGCAAGAACCAGGAACGCCCGCACGCTTCTCATGACAGTGCCGCCAAAATCGTCTCGCTCTCACACCGGTCTACGACTTGCCGTTCTTGAGCGGCATGCCGAAGAGTTCGAGCCGGTGGCCGATGAGGCGGTAGCCGAGCTCGCGCGCCACGGCCTCTTGCAGCCGCTCGATCTGCTCGTTGCTGAACTCGATGACCTCGCCGGTCTTCACGTTGATCAGGTGATCGTGGTGGCCGAGGCCCGCGGGCTCGTAACGGGCGCGGCCGTCGCCGAATTCATGACGCTCGAGGATGCCTGCGCCCTCGAACAGGCGCACGGTGCGATAGACCGTCGAGAGCGAGATGCGCGGATCCCGCGCGCTCGCCCGCCGGTAGACCTCTTCGACGTCGGGATGGTCCTCGGCCTCCGACAACACCCTGGCGATGGTGCGCCTCTGGCCCGTCATGCGCATGCTGCGCTCGGCGCAGAGCCGTTCGAGCCTGCTTTCCGCGATCGCCGTCTTGCGCATTTGGCCGCCTTGCGTCCTCGCCCGCCGCGTCATGACATCATCGGCAAGGGGGCGTCAAAGGGCAAGGCTGAAGATCGCGGCATCGGCGCCGTCAGCGTAATAACCTTGCCGGCGGCCGACCGGCTCGGCGCCGCAGGAGCGATAGAGCCGAAGCGCCGCTTCGTTGC
>DATFVP010000160.1:0-4209 GCA_035260285.1 Methyloceanibacter sp. | reverse complement strand
GTCGCGATGGCCTCTCTCCCTCCCTGATCCAGCAAGAGATGCAGCTTGGTGCGGCGGAGCAGGAAGTCCTCCGCCGTCATGGCATCTTCGGTCTCGACGGCATGGATCAGCTCGGCCCGCGTGACGGCTGGTGCGATCTCTTGCGCGAGGTTAGGCTCGAGCAACAGCTTGGCATAAAGCTTCTCGATCTGGTCTCCGTAGGTGAAGGCCCAGCGGTGGCGGGTCTCGCGGGAGATGGTCGCCGGGCCTTGGGCGACAAGGGCGAGAAGTGCCGCGCGCGATTCGCCGCCACCATAAAGGGGTACGTCCTTGGTCCAAGGGCCACCCATGTAAGCGCCGAGGCCGCGCAGCTCGTCGAGCACAGTCTCGGCGAAGGCGCGGTGCGTGGTGAGCTTGCCGCCATAAAGGGTGACGAAGCCGCCGCTGCCGTTGGCAATGCTGGCAAGCGCCGGGCGGCGAGTGAGCCGGCTCGGCTTCCTCCAGCCACGATCCTGCAGGGCGCGGACGCCGGCGAAGCTCCACACCACATCGGCGGCGGTGGCGGGTCCGCTCGCCGGCGCAAAGTACCGGTTATAGGCTTCGAGCAGATAGAGCTGCTCCTCGGCCGAGCAGGCCACAGCACCTGGGTCGCCCTGTTCGGGCACCTCGGTGGTGCCGACGATGATAAAGCGCCGGTCGAGCCAGGGGAGCACGAAGATCACGCGATCTTCCTTGTCCTGCAGAGTATAGGCGTCGGCCTCGACTGGCTCAGGCATTCGGAGAACGATGTGGCTACCGCGGATCAACCGCAAAGGTCGGGGCAGAGGCGCGATGCTGCTCAAAGCGTCGACGCCCTCGACGAAGGGACCAGCGGCATTGACGATGAAGCGCGCATCGACGCGGCGCTTCGCCCCGCGCTCGTCGAGCTCGATCGTGTAGCCGTTCGGCAGTGGCTCGATGGCGGTCACCGCGCGGCGGTTCGAGATATCGGCGCCGCGGGCACGCGCATCAAGCAGTACCGCGAGCACGAGGCGGGCATCGTCGGCCTGGCAGTCATGGTAATGCAGCACGGTGCCAAGATCTTCGCGGCGGAGCCGCGGCAGAGCCGCGATCTCTTGCGCCCTGAGGCGCCCGCTTGGCGACAGCCCGTCGCCGATCGAGAGGAGGTCGTAAAGGGCAAGGCCGGCATGCAGCAGCAGGGCAGGGCGCTTCTGCCAGCCATAGAGCGGCAGCAGGAAGCGAAGCGGCTCGACGAGATGCGGCGCGGTCAAGAGCAATTGCGCGCGCTCGACCAGCGCTTCGCGCACCAGGGCAAGCTCGAGCTGCTCGAGATAGCGCAATCCGCCATGGATCAGCTTGGACGAGGCCGACGACGTCGCGGAGGCATAGTCGGCCTTCTCGGCGAGCATCACCTTGAGCCCGCGGCCGGCCGCATCGCGGGCAACGGCCGCGCCGTGAATGCCGCCGCCGATCACGAGAATGTCAACCGATTGCGCGGTCAAACCTCATCCCTCCCCAAGCCGAAGGACCATAAAAAAGCGTAGACGCGAGGCGGTTCCCGGCGAACCGAAGCGGCCGTATTCTCACGCTAAGCTCGTGCCACAGGCGATCATGGCCGACATCGCTATCATCAATCCCCGTTCGACATATCCTTTTGGGGGATCGAGCACTGCATCGGCCTGTTGGGGAAGCGCGCGAACCTTCCGGTCGCATGCCTCGCCCTGCTTGCAGCGCTCGTTCCCGACCGCCACGACGTAACGCTGATCGACGAAAACGTCGAGGATATCGATTTTTCGCGCTTGGCGCGGGCTGACCTCGTGTGCCTCACAGGCATGAGTATCCAGGGGCGAAGGCTGCGCGAGATCTTGGAAAGGGTGAGTTCGCTCGGTGTCATGACCGTGGTCGGCGGACCGTTGGCGACGGTCGAGGAGGAGGAGGCGCTTGATGGGCTCGCCGATGTCGTCTTTGTCGGCGAGGCGGACGAGACCTGGCCGCAATTCTTGCGCGACTGGGAGCTGGGCTGCCACAAGAGCCGCTAACGAGCAACCGGAGAAGACGGACGTCACGAGCTTGCCGCTGCCGCGGATCGACTTGTTGAAGACCGACCGTTATATGTTCGGCAGCATGCAGATTTCGCGCGCTGCCCGTTCACCTGCGAGTTCTGCGACATCATCGTGACGTTTGGCCGGCGCCCTCGTCTCAAGACCAGCGGGCAGATCCTGGCCGAGCTCGAATCGTTCTGGAAGGCCGGGTTCCGCATCGTCTTCGTCGTCGATGACAATCTGATCGGCAACAAGAAGGCCATCAAACCGATTTTAAGCGACATCGTCCGTTGGCAACAGGAGCGCGGCTATCCGCTCGCACTCTCCACCGAAGCCACGTTCGATCTCGCCGAGGACGAGGAGCTAATGCAGTTGATGGGTCTTGCCAATTTCTGGAGCGTCTTCGTCGGCATCGAGAGCCCAAATGAAGCGTCTTTGAAAAATGTGAGGCCCAAGGCCGGCACGCTGCTCGAGCGCGTGCATCGCATCCAGAGTCATGGGCTCGAGGGTATGGTGCGGCATGATCGTCGGCTTCGATCCGACGATCTTCGATGCGATACTCAAATTCATCGAGGATGCGCGCATCGGCAATGCTCTCATCGGCCTGTTGCATGCCATACCAACGACGCCACTTTACGCGCAGCTGAAAGAGTCGCGCGGGCTCAACGATGACGGAGCCAGCAATCGCTTTGGCACCAATGTCGTTCCGCTGTTGATGTCGCGCGAAGAGCTTCGGAATGGTTTCATGGGCGCGATGCGCAATGCCTATGCGCTCGACGCCTATTTCGGGCGCATCGACGCGCTGTTCATCGGCGACGGCTTCAGATTTGCGCCGCAGCAGCCTGAGTACTGGCGCCACCACCGCCTTGCCCAGGCCAGACGAGGTGCCGCGGACTACCTCAAATTTCTCGCCGGGACTTCTCATCAGCGTCAAGGACCCGGCGCTCAGATCAAGGTACAGGCGGCAGCTTTGGCGCATCCTTTGGGCGCGAGGCGCAGAACCGCACATCCTCCTGATCTACGCCATCAAGATCGCGATGCACTATCACTGTGCGTCGATCACCGAGGCGCTTAGCGAGGCGGACCGAGGTGATGGCGTCATGCCAGATGCCATGCGCTCCTTCTCTCGCGCGGGACGCCGCAAGCCCGTGGAGGCCGTCGCGTCCTAGGCGACGCCGGCGCGGAGCAGATCGTGGATGTGGATAATGCCGACCGGCCGCCCATCCTCGACCACGAACAGCGCGGTGATGCTCGATGAGTTGATCATCTCGAGCGCGGCGCTGGCCAAGAGCTCAGGCGACACAGTCTTGGGCCCAGCAGTCATGATCTCGCCGGTGCGGCGCGACAAGAGCCCGTTACCCATATGGCGGCGCAAGTCGCCGTCGGTGATGATCCCGGCAAGCCTGCCGTCCTCGTCGACCACGCCGAGGCAGCCAAAGGCCTTCTCGGTCATTACCACGATGGCTTCGGCCATCGGTACATCGCCGGCGGTGAGGGGCAGGCGGTCGCCTTTATGCATGAGGTCGCCCACGAATTTCAGCCTGGCGCCGAGCTGACCGCCCGGATGCAGGACCTGGAAGTCGCGGGCGGTGAAGCCCTTGCTCTCGAGCAGCGCGATGGCGAGGCAATCGCCGAGCGCAAGCTGCATGACGGTCGAGGTGGTCGGCGCAAGCCCATGCGGGCAGGCTTCCTTGCTGTGGGGGAGTGCCAGCACCACCTCGGCGGCCTTGGCGAGCGTGCTCTGCGCGTTGGAGGTCACCGCGATCAGCGGCACGGCGAATCGGCGCGAATAGGACACGAGGTTGCCGAGCTCGACCGTCTCGCCGGACCAGGAGAAGGCGAGGATCACGTCGTCGCGGGTGATCATGCCGAGATCACCGTGGCTTGCCTCGCTCGGATGCACGAAGGAGGCTGGCGTTCCAGTGGACGAAAGCGTGCCCGCCACCTTCATGCCGATATGGCCGCTTTTCCCCATGCCGGTGACGATCACCCGGCCGCGGCAGGCGCCGATGAGGCGAATAGCTTCGGCGAAGCTGTCGACGAGCTCGGTGTCGAGCGCCGCTTGGAGCGCGCGCAACCCTTGCGCTTCGAGCTGAATGGTGCGCGCGGCCGAGGCGATCGCATCGCGCGCGTCGTCTACCGGAAAACGGTCACGTTTGAGGCTGACAGCCATGTCCCTCGTTCCCCC
>DATFVP010000159.1:0-2429 GCA_035260285.1 Methyloceanibacter sp. | reverse complement strand
TCGGCGGGGAAGTTTCATGGCGTTCCCCCCCAGGCACCTGCCCCCGATCGATTCGTAGGCGCCCTAGCGACAGGCTCATGCATTGTGAGGAGCCGCTGCGCTTCTTCGACCTCCGGAATTTGGGGTCCCGCTTTGAAGCAGACGAGGACCGGAACGAGCAATTCGCTGGCGACCCGACCCCGCCCGGTCATCTGATAGAGCTTTGCAAGTGACAGTGCAGCGCGCAGCTCGAACGTTCGCGTCTGTTGGCTGCGGGCGATCTCGATGGCACGCATGAAAGCTGATTCGGCGGCCGCAAAGTCGGGCGGCGTCAGTTTCAGGAGAAGCTCGCCGCGCACTCGCTGCACCTCGGAATCGAACCAGCGCTGCCCGGTTTGCTCGATCGCGGCGAGTTGCGCATCCAAAGTGGCCAGTCCAATCTCAACTCGGCCCGCCTCTGCCTCACGCTCTGCGAGCAACGTCCCCGTAAGCGGTGCGAACACACGAAAATACATCTCATTCGATAGCGCCAAACCCTCGCACATTTCTGCACGTCCATCTCCATCGCCGGCGCACCAGCGTGCCCAACCATGGTAAAATGAGCCGTCCGCTAGCCGCATCGGCAGTCCGTGCTCGCGCGCTAGTCTCAGGAGCTTCTCAGCATGCGGTCTGGCCTGCCCGGCTCTGCGACAAATGCCGGCAAAACGGCACGTATACGCATGCACCCATGCGAGTGTCGGAACGTGACCGTTTTGCCGGGCAAGGCTGAGCGCGCTGTCCAGCAGGCGAGCCGCTTCATCGACTTCCCCGAGAGGCCACAGGACCAGAGCTAGCCATCCCATGGCGACGACTCTGTTATCGAAGACGAACCGGGGGGCAGCAGATTGATCCGGCTCGTGGTCATAGGCCGCGAGAGCCTGTTCAAGGTGCGTCCGCGCGCCGCCGTAATCTCCCTGGAACCAGCAAGTTACTCCGAAGACGTGCAGTCCCCGGCCCTTCCCTGAGGATCCGAGCGGGTGCCGGGCGTCGCGCAGGAAAGCCACCGCCACCTCGCGCATCGGCGCGAGGTCGGCGCGAGCAAAGCTTACCATCCACATGCCGTAATAGGCCGAGAACCTCGCGGCGATGTCTTCGGTCTCGGCGGCAAGCTCGCGGGCGCGCGCTAAGGCAGAAATCGAATCCGGGTGGGTGTGCCCTCGACCATGAATTAGTGCATGCCCATACGTGGTCTGAAGCCGCAGCCAGAGGAGGCGCTGGGCAGGTCCATCGGCCAGTCCCTCGGCTAGGCTGATCGCCTTTTCGAGATGCGCGATCGCCTCGTTGTTGGCGGATCTATCCAACGCCCGTTCGCCCGCCTTGATCCGCCATTCGATGGCAGATTCGCTGAGCCCCGCTTGCGTGAAATGATGGGCGACGACCTCCGGCTGGATCTCGGCCGTTGTCTGGAATCGATCACGCAAGGTCTCAGCAATGCGTCGGTGCAGTATCTGCCGGCGGCTCTTGAGCAGGTTCTCGTACGCCGCCTCCTGCACCAGCGCGTGCTTGAAGCTGTAGATGGCTTCCGGCGGATCGCCGCGGCGGAACACGAGTTCCGCGTCCTCGAGCTGGGCGAGCGCGTCCTTCAATGCCGTCTCGTCACGCCCGACCAACGCCCGCAGCAGAGAATAAGAGAATTCGCGCCCGATGGCGGCGCCGATCTGGCCGATCTCCTTCACCGGCGCCAAGCGGTCGAGCCGCGCCATCAGCGAGTCGTGGAGCGTCGTCGGAATAGCGAGCGGCGGCAGGGGTCCATCGAGCCGGTAGCCCTCGGCGTCCTCGACCAAGATGCCCGCTTCCAGCACCGCCTTGGTCAGTTCCTCGACGAACAGGGGGTTGCCGTCGGTCTTAACCACAATCTGTTCTGTCACTTCGGAGGGCAGCGGGCGGCCGCCCGTCACCCGCGCGACCATGCTTTCGACGCTGGAGCGGTCGAGGCGGCCGAGCGTCAAGGCGCTGACATTGGGGAGACCAATCCAGGCCGGCTCGAACTCCGGTCGGAAGGTGAACAGTGCAAGGACCGGTAGTTGGCGCACCCGCTCGACAGTCAGATCGAGTAGCTCGAGCGAGGTGGCATCCGCCCAGTGCGCATCCTCGACCACGAGCAGGATGGGCTGCCGGCGGGCGAGACCCTCGAATTGATCGAGCAGTGCTGCAAGCGTCTGGCGGCGCTGTTGCGTGGGGCTGAGCGCAAGTGGCGGATACCGCTCGCCGAACGGGATCGACAGCAGCGCAGCAAAAAGCGGCGCTACGGCCTGGATCCGCGATGCGTCGATGGCGAGCAGCGCTTCCAACTTGTCGAGGCGTTGCTCGGGTGTATCGTCGGCTTTGAACTCCGCCGCCCGCTCCAACTGGGCAATGAATGGACGAAGCGCGCTGTTGGTATCGTAGGGCGAGCATTGGTAACGCAGGCG